>JANNTN010000840.1:0-2907 GCA_031394445.1 Anatilimnocola sp. | reverse complement strand
CTTGGTGTTGTTCAGACAAATGGAGAAGATCAACTGGGAGCACGCCCTGCGGAGTACCTTAGGGACGTGCCACCCTGCCTGTGTTTTTGAAACACAGAGTCACTGAGAACACAGAGGAATTCCTTAGAGACGTGCCATCCCCCACCGCCGCAGGGTGCGTCTGGTCTATCGATTCGTTTCCTGAATGTCAACTGCTTGCCCGAGCCGGGTACGCCGGTGTGGCGATTTGCTTTTCAGGGTGGGGTGCGTTATCCTTTTTTTAGGCGTGGGGCGCTTCCTTCAATAATGGATAGCGCCGATGCAAAAGGATCGACAAAACCGCCGTAATAATAATTCGCTGGGATTCTCTGACTTGGACCTGATCGGCGCAGCCGGTGCGGTGATTGTTTTCGTGGGCGTGAGCGCCAAGGCAGCGATTGAGTGGCTGCTGGGGTGAGCCTGGAAGGTGCATTTCGCACGGCACAACGCACTACGGGTCTACTCCGCTGAAATTCGCCTTTATCTGCGGGGCCGCCTCATGCCCAGGATGGCGTTAGAAAACTCCCTCGCCCATCTCGCCTGGGTCGTTCCGATCCAGCACTGGCCGGGCCAGTGGCACCCGGCGCCAAGGCGGCGATTGAGTGGCTGCTGGGGTGAGCCGGGAAGGTGCATTTCGCACAGCTCATGCACCCTACGTGGCTTTGTAAGCGGTGGGGCTGGGCGTTTGCAAGAAACACCAAACAGAGGCCGCGCGAACAAACAGCGCGGCCCCTGAATGATTGATTCTGAATTTCAAGCTGATAGACGACTATCTAGTAGCGCCGGCCGCCGCCTCCGCCGCCGCGACCACCACCACCACCACCACCACCGCCGCCGCCACGTTCTTCACGCGGACGGGCTTCGTTGACCGTGAGTGAACGGCCATCGATCTCTTTCTGATTCATGCCATCGATAGCCGCTTGAGCACCGGAGGCGTCTGACATTTCGACAAAGCCGAAGCCCTTGCTGCGGCCGGTGTCGCGATCCATTACAACTTGGGCGCTTTTTACTTGCCCAAACTCACCGAACAACTCTTCAAGCTGCTCGTTACTGACGCTATAGCTCAGATTACCAACATACAGTCGCGTACCCACGTCACGGTTCCTTAGAGTGCAGTCTGGCCCGCATTCGCTTCTCGGGCCGAGGGAAAAGAGGCCAGCGTGGTGGCCCGCCAAGTCGGATAGGTGAGAAAGAGCCGCGGACCACCTGAAGCAACCACGCTGCACTACCATCGTCTAACCAACCGCCCGAAATGATAGCGGTTCTGTAAATGTAAGTACAGTCGCAGTTGGGGTAGTGCTCAAGTTCGCGCGAATTATTACAGAGAAATGCCAGTGGTGCGGTGCGGTATTCGTTGCACGGAAAGGAGTACTTGGTACTGAGTATGAAGTACTTGATACTGGACAGCGGGCAGGGAGTAACGAATAGGGAGTGGGATATGGGGCGTGTGGTGCTGATGGGTGTGCTTGGGTTGTTGGTTGCGTGGGGGGTGCGCGCGGATGAGTTGCAAGTGGGATTGGGGGTGGTGGAGGGGACGGTGAGTTATCAGGCGGATGGGGCGCGGCCGTGGAGGTATGCGCGGTATTACGTGAAGCAGGCAAAGACGGGGGAGTTGGCGGAAGCGGTGGTGGCGTTGCGGGCGAAGCCGGTGGTGGATGGGGCGCGGCAGCCGCAGACGGTGGTGGTCGATCAGGAGAATTTTCAGTTCACGCCGGAGACGGTGGTGATTCAGCGGGGGGATTCGATCAAGTTCACGAATGCCGATCAGGCGACGCACAATGTGCAATCGTCGAGCGATATTGCGACGTTTAACGCGAATTTGCCCCGCGATGGAGAGTATGTGGTGCGGTTCGAGAAGGCGGGGGGAGTGCGACAGCCGGTGACGGTGGGCTGTGTGTTTCATAGCGCGATGCGGGCGAATATTTTTGTGTTCGATCATCCGTGGTGTCAGTTGACGGCTGCCGATGGGAAGTTTCGATTGGCGGATGTTCCACCGGGGGAATATGAACTGGAAGTGGTGCATCCGGCTGGAGAGTTGCGGTCGCGGCGGAAGGTGGTTGTGAAGGCGGGTGAGGTGGTGCGGATTGACTTTCGGTTGTCGGCGGATGACAAAAGGTGAGCGGAGAGAGTGAGTAGCGAATAGTCAGTAGCGAATAGGGCAAAAGGAATTTTTATGAATGCAGTGGCGACGCGGCGGGAAATGTTGAAGGCAGGGTTGGGAATGGCGGGGGCGGGGTTGGTCCTTTTCAGCCAGCCGGGGTTTGTGTTTCCGGCGCAGGAGGCGGGGGAGGAGTTGGTGCCGTTTCTGAATGTGCCGCGGGCGAAGCCGGAGAGCTTGGATTGGGAGACGCTGGATGAATGGCTGACGCCGCAGGATCAAGTTTTTAGCGTGCAGCATTATGGGAGCCCGAAGGTTGAGGCGGCCGGCTTTCAATTGAATATTGATGGGTTGGTGGAGCGGCCGCGGAAGCTGACTCTGAATGAGATCAAGGCGCTGCCGCGCGAGGATCGGCTGATGACGCTGGAGTGCAGTGGCAATGGCTCGTCGGCGGGGTTTTCGGGAGCGGTTTATAACAGCCGGTGGACGGGAACGCCGCTGGCGGCGCTGCTGAAGGATTGTGGGATTAAGCCGGGGGCGCTGGAGGTGGTGTTTTTTGGCGTCGATCGGCAGACCGAGACGCTGCGGAAAGATACTCCGCGCAAGCTGGAGGTGGAGGTGCCGTTTGGGCGGAGCATGTCGCTGGAAGATGCGATGCGGCCGGATTTGATTTTGGCTTATGAGCGAAATGGGCAGCCGATGGAGCAGCGGAACGGCGCGCCGCTGCGGCTGATCGTGCCGGGGTGGTATGGCATTGCGAATGTGAAGTGGTTAACGCGGATTGAAGTTCG
>JANNTN010000271.1:0-4086 GCA_031394445.1 Anatilimnocola sp. | reverse complement strand
CGCAATCCGCGCCGCAACCCGCGAACAGCCATCGTCGCCGGCAAGCTCCTGCTGCGCGGCGACGAATCCGCGTTGCATGCGCAGCTCGAATCGCTGGCCGCGGCTGTCGGCGACTGTGCGATCTTGCGGAAGGAGCCCGGCGTCGCCACTTCGATTTTCACCGCGACGTTCGACCGCCTGGTCGTGCTGGCCGAGAACGACGACACCGAGAAAGGCCCCCTCGCCTGGTCGCCGCTGGTGCTCGATGCGGGCAAGCCCGGTGGCAGCCTTTCGGATTGGACGCTGCTACCCCTCGGCGGCGTCGATCAAATCCTGTTGCCCGGCTTTCACACCGCCGCGGAAAATGGGCTGAAACGCGGCAATGCCAACGGCGAGGAGGTTTTCACCTCGACGTGTGCGCTGATGGCCAGCGGCTGCCGCACGATTTTGATCAGTCGGTGGCGCATCGGCGGGCAAAGCACCTACGACCTGATGCGTGAATTCCTGCAAGAGCTGCCGCACGATTCGGCCGCTGATGCCTGGCGGCGCAGCGTGCAACTCGCCTCCGACCGGCTGCTGGACCTCACGCTCGAAGGCCGCCTCAAAGCTCCCGCCAACACCCCAGCGTTCAAAGCCGATCACCCGTTTTTCTGGTCCGGCTATATGTTGATCGACACTGGTGCCACGCTGCCCGACAAGGAACCCGCAGGGGCGGTGAAATAAGAATTACGCGACTCACATCGCCTGCGAGGCCGCCACCGGATTCACCTCCGAGGGCGAAATCTCCACGGGCCGCCCGTTGTATTTGACATGAACCGACTTGCCCAACACGGCTTCAATTTCCTGATCGTCGAGTTCTTCCTTTTCCAACAACCGCTCGGCCAGCGCGGCCAGTTTATCGCGCTGCCGCGTGAGTAAATCGCTGGCTCGTTCCGACTGCTCGCGGAGGATACGGCCGACCTCGTCGTCGATCAACTCCATCGTGTGCTCGCTGCACTGCCGCTGCTGGTGCATTTCGCGACCGAGGAACGGGTCTTCCTCGGAAAGCTTATAGCTCACCGGGCCGAGTCGCTCGCTCATCCCCCAACTCATCACCATTCGCCGGGCCATTCCCGTTGCCCGTTCCAAATCATTCTCCGCGCCGACCGTCGTCTCGTTGTAGATCAGCTTCTCAGCCGCACGTCCGGCCAGCAGCACGGCCAGGTGATCGCGTAGCTGCGGTTCCGAAATGTTCATCCGGTCTTCGGACGGCAACATTTGCGTGCTACCGAGCGACCTACCGCGAGGGACGATCGTCACCTTGTGAACGCGCTCCCCGCCGGGAAGCTGCCAGGCGAGGATCGTGTGGCCCGCTTCGTGATAGGCGGTTTTTTCTTTCTCTTTGCCGTTGAGCACTTCCTCACGCTTTGGTCCCATGAGTATCTTGTCGCGAGCGTGCTCGAAATCGGCCATTTCAACGACCGATTTGTTGTTGCGGGCGGCCCATAGTGCGGATTCATTCACCATGTTGCGAATGTCCGCGCCGGTCAGCCCGATCGTGCCGGCCGCCAGCGTTTCCAGATCGACATCGTTGGCCAGCGGCACGTCGCGGGTGTGGACTTTGAAGATTTCAATGCGGCCTTTTTGTGTGGGCCGGCCGACCGTGATGTGCCGATCGAAGCGGCCAGGACGGAGCAGTGCCGGATCGAGAACATCCGGGCGGTTCGTCGCCGCCAGCACAATCACAAAATCGGTCTGCGTGAAGCCGTCCATTTCACTGAGGATTTGATTGAGCGTTTGCTCACGCTCGTCGTGTCCGCCGCCAAGGCCCGCGCCGCGCTGCCGGCCCACCGCGTCGATCTCATCGATAAAGATGATGGCCGGGGAACTTTCCTTTGCAGTGCGAAAGAGGTCACGCACGCGACTGGCACCCACGCCGACGAACATTTGAATGAATTCCGAGCCGCTGACGGAATAAAACGGCACGCCGGCCTCTCCCGCCACCGCCCGCGCGAGCAATGTCTTGCCCGTGCCCGGCGGACCGTTCAGCAGCACCCCTTTGGGCACCCTGCCACCGAGCTTTTGAAACTTCTTCGGGTTCTTCAAAAACTCCACGATCTCCATCAGATCGGCTTTGACCGTTTCGATTCCCGCCACGTCCTTGAAGGTCGTCGCCTGCCGCGCGCCCTCGTAGCGCTTGGCGGTACTTTTTCCAAATCCGGAAAGGAAGCCGCCCCCCATCATTTGGTTCTGCTGCCGCCGCAGCCACATCCAAAACATCACGAACAGCCCGATGGTCGCCGCCATGCCGACAGCGAAGACCCACAAGCTGGCATCGATGGGGGCCACGACGAAGTCGTATTCCGCGCCGCTCGTGTCGAGCAACCCTGTCAGCACGGCGTTTTCGCTCGCCCGCTCGGGCAACACAACTTCAAAGAAGGCCTCGGCCCGGCGCGGCGGCTTAGCGGCCTTCGCGGATTCGGCCTTGGCTTCCTGTTCCGCTGGCTTATCTGACTCGTTGGCAGCCGGCTCCTTGGCAGCCGGCTCCTTGACCGCTTCTGGCGGTGACGCAGGCAAAAGCGGCGGCGTTACAAACTCGCCCAGACCCGTGCGGCTGAGCAGATTGATGCGTTTGACGTTCTTTTCCCGCAGTTGATCGAGAAAAAAGCTGTAGTCAATTTTGGTCCGTTTCGGCCCGGTGCTCAAAACGACCAGATAGCCGGCGATGATCGCCAAAAACATCAGCGGCAACACCAAACCCGGACCCGAAAATCGGCCAGACGTTTTGCCTTCCTTGGGTGTCTGCTCGTCTTGATTGTCGCTCGACATTTTCAGCCCTGGGGTCCACTTTGCTTCCGCACAAACAGCTACCGTTCAACAGAATACACCATTCTATCTCACCGCTCCGCGACGTGTACCCCGCTCCACGCCATTGTTAGCCGCTGTTGCGGGCCAACCAAAACAACTCAATTTCTTCCGTCGATACCCCAGCACCTATTGTCCGACAAAACTCGTCCAAAGTGCCGCTGCCCTTGCTGCTCTTCACCGCGAGCATCGACAACGTTGCTGGCGCGATGAGCTTCGCGACATCGACCACGCCGCCTCCACGAACAAACGCCACCGCATGTTGCAAGATAGTGCCGCGATCGAGCGACCGAATCGCGAGGCACTCCTCGATCGAGAAACCGGCCGTTAACAACCGGCCCGTCCAGTAGTGATCGGGCAGCGCTGCTGGCTCCGAGTTGCTGAGTTCTTCGACGACCGATTCAAAATCGTCGCCGACAGAGGCCAGCGCCGCGTTGATGTCGTCGAACGACTCGGCAGGAGGCTCAATGGTCCGTTTCGGAACCGGTGCTGGTTGCTCGTTACTTATCGGCTTGGGCGTGGCACGCGTCGGCAGCGACTGCAATCGACTCAAAAGCTGCTTATCGATCGGCAGCCGCTCGTTGATAGTGGCGGCACCTTTCATCACCTCTTCACCCTGATCGGTCAGTCGCAAGAGCGGTCGATGAGGCCGCTCTTCAACCTGCTGCAGCAGCCGCGCGGCCAGCATCGCATCGATCAGTGCCACCGTCTGCGGCTCGGAAAGCGACGATAACAAGCCATAGGTGCTCAATGCGTTCAGCCGATATTTTTGCAGTTCCTTGGCCTGCGATCCAACCAGCATCCGCGCCACCATCTGCTTTCCGTAGCGGCCTTTCATCCGGGCCACGCCGGAGAGAACGATGCGAACGGCGTCGAGGACTTTAGCATTTTGGACTGGTGGATCTTCGTTAATCGCGACCGGTCCGGGTGTTGGTGGGCCGGCGGAGGCTGCGCCTCCTGGTCCCACCCTACGGGTAGGCACGCTCGCAGGGCTCTGCGACGCGTTACGTTGGCGGCAGTTGTCGCATGTGCCGCACTCCTGGCCGTCGCGATCGCCGAAGTAATCGAGAATTTCCAGTTGCCGGCAACTCCCGGTCGTGGCATAGCGAACCATGCGGCCGAGCTTGGCATACTCCGCGTCCTTCCGCCGCTGCTGTTCTGCGAAATCGATCCCCAATTCCTCGAATGGCTTCTTACGCTCCAGCATGTGAACCGCGCGGCCGCGGAACGGTGGCACAAAATCGAACGCTTCGAGCTTGGCCA
>JANNTN010000788.1:0-12676 GCA_031394445.1 Anatilimnocola sp. | reverse complement strand
AATAAGCGAATGGAAGATGGCAAGAAGGCGGATATCGAGATTTTCACGAAAGCCGTGGAACTTGCGCTCCTGCATCGCGAATTCTATGTTCAGAAAGACTTCGCCAAGGCGGATTGGGCTTTGGAAGAAGCGAATAAACGGATTGATTCGCCTCATGAACCTTGGGCGAAGTCCACAGGATTGGTTGTTCGAGGTTACAAATCCACAATCGACATGTCCGCACAGCCCTACGGCTTGGTCATTCCCAAAGACCACGACTTTTCCAAGCCCTGCCCGCTCTACGTCTGGCTGCACGGCCGCGGAGACAAGAACACCGATCTGCACTTCCTGCAAGAACGCGCAACCAAGGCCGGTCAAATCGCTCCACCGGGAGCGATCGTCGTCCATCCCTTTGGTCGCCACTGCGTCGGCTGGAAGCACGCTGGAGAAATTGACGTTTTGGAAACAGTCAATTCGGTCAAAGAGCGGTATAAAATCGATCCCGATCGCGTCGTTCTCATTGGCTTCTCAATGGGTGGCGCAGGTGCTTGGCACATTGGAGCGCATTACACCAATCGTTGGGTTGCTGTTTCACCGGGTGCTGGTTTCGTGGATGTCGCTAAGTACCAAAAGCTCACGCCGGCCAACTCCGGTGAATGGTACGTCCAGAAGCTCTGGGGACTATACGACGTGCCCGATTATGTCCGAAACCTGTTCAACACCAACGTGATTGCCTATAGCGGCGAACTCGACAAGCAACGCGAAGCCGCCGTCATCATGGAAGATGCCTTCAAGGCCGAAGGCCGCACGCTTACTCACCTTATCGGACCCGGCGTGGAACATAAATATGAGCCGGAAACCTTAAAAGAACTGCTAAAACGTCTCGACGCCATCGTTGCCGAAGGCCAACAGAAGCAGCCATCCGAAGTCCACCTCCAGACACGAACTTTGCGTTATCCAACGCATTCCTGGGTTGCTGCCGAAGGTCTAGAAGAACATTGGAAAGACTCACGCATTGATGGGAAGCTAACGGACAACGGGATAACCTTAACAACTTTGAACGTCAATCGGCTCAGACTTTCCTCACGACTGGCATGGTCAAAGCAACCGGTCGCACTTGATGGGCAAACATTTGCCTCACCATTGCCTCATGGCTGGAGTTACCCCAAGTTTATTAAGGAGCAGAACCGCTGGCGTGTGATGGGGCCAGACGAAGAAGACACTGGCCTTCGCAAACGCCGTGGTGGTGCAGGGCCTATCGACGACGCATTTCTTTCTCGCTTTGTCGTGATCACTCCCACGGGTCGCAGTCGCAATCCCGCGTTTCAAGCCTGGTGCGATGCAGAACTGCAACATTTCCGCGATCGTTGGCGGTCACTCATGCGTGGTGAATTGATTACGAAGCGCGATGTGGACGCCGAGGCTGATTTACCCGATGGCAACCTTATTTTGTGGGGCGACGCGGAGTCAAACGCAGTAATACGTCGCCTGAAAGACAAATTACCAGTCCGATTCGCAGAGACTGGCTGGTCGCTAGGTAAAACAGACTATGACGGAAATCATTTTGTGCCAGTCTGTGTTTTTCCAAGGCCCGACAAACCAGAAACGAACACAGATTATATCGTCCTCAACTCCGGCCTGACCTTCCGCGAAGGCCACGACGGCACAAACTCGCAGCAAAATCCGAAGCTGCCCGATTGGGCGATCATCGATATGACCCAGCTCCCCGACGCCAAAGCCCCCGGCCGCATTCACGACGCCGACTTCTTCGACGAAAACTGGCAGCTCAAGCGGCAACCGAAAGCGCCGTAGTGTCCGACCGGGCTGGCGTGATGCCGAAAGCAGTTTCGCGCCGATAACCAGTAGGAGCCTTGCGCATTTGCTGCGCGGCTCTTCCGATTGCGCAAGGATGCCATCATGTCGGTCCGCTTCATTCGTTCGGTCGTAACGACAGTAACGATTTTGTCGTTCGTATCAGCGGCGCACGCAGTGGAAGGCCATGTGGTTGGACGCTACCTAGGAATGGGCTGGAACGACGGTTACCACTCCCACACTGCCTGATCGCCGAAGAAGCAGCACAACTTCTTCCACATGCCGGTGGCCGCGGCGAAGCCCGCCCCTACTCCGTGGTGGAAGATTCCCGCGACCGATGCCGAAATGATTGGCTCGCCCACGCCGGCCCAGCCCATGAGCGGGCCGTCGCTATTCCGCCAGCCTGGGGAAGGAAGCTCCGCCCACGCACCGGGAATCACACAGCCGTAGTTTTTGGCAGCTTGCGGTAAACTCTATTTGCCACGTCGTGTTTAGCGGGCTAGGGTTGCATTACGGCCAGTGGTGCGGCATATCGCGGAGTCACCTGCTGGCATTTGTCGTCACGGCGTTGCACGTCCCCGGTGTTCGCCGCCTCGGCTCTCGGCAAGGAGAGTAATTTATGCGTCCGCTTTGGATATTTTTACGCGACGAAAGCGGCCCCACGGCCGTCGAATATGCCGTCATGTTGGCTCTGATCATCGGCATATGCATCGGCGCGATTGGCCTGTTTGGAACGACTGCCAGCGGTTCGTGGCAAGACACTTCCAGCAGAATTGGCACGGCGATGGGATACTAGTTCTCATCGCGGTTTTAATCTTGGCGCGTGACCTAGACTTGGAGGAGAGGGCTCGCGCATGGTGGTTGCTACAGGCACGGAAACAGTCGGTTTCGTCCAACAATTCGTCGAGCGCACCGGGCAGCTTTATTCGCTGCCCGCTGCGGCAGCGGAAATACTGCGGCTGACCGGTGAGCCGCAAATCGACCCCCAGGCAATCAAAAAATGCCTGGAAAACGACCCGGCTCTCGCCGCCCGCATCTTGCGCGTGGTCAATAGCTCGCTCTTTGGCCCCACCCGCCCCGTTACCGACCTCAATCAGGCGTTGACGCTCCTGGGCATTCGCCCGCTCAAAATGCTGGTGCTGGGCTTCAGCCTTCCTAAGGAGTTGTTCGCCGGTCTCGAAGCAGAATCGCTGGCTTACTATTGGCGGCAGACCTTGATAAAGGCCGTCGCTGCTCGTGAACTGTCCGAGCGGCTGTGGCAGATTCCTGGCGACGAGCCGTTTTTGGCCGGATTGGTGCAAGACATCGGCGTCTTGGCGCTCATCCAGCAACTGGGACCGACCTATCAGAACCTGCTGGCGCACATTCGCTCGCACGGCGGCTCGCTCTTGGAATACGAGCTCGACACATTGGGCTTCGATCACCTCGTGCTCTCGGCCCGCTTGCTTGCGCACTGGGGGCTCCCCGCCGGGTTGTGCGCCGCGATTTCCGTCCCGCCCGAAGAACGACGTGTTAGCGAGCTAACGGCGAGCGAACGAACGCTGCCACGCATTTTGCATTTGGCTCACCTGATTTCTGTTCTGATCGAACAGCCTTATGGCAGCGCACTGTGCGACTTGCTGTCCATCGGTTCGCGCTACTGCAATTTGACTTACGAAACCTTGCAGCCAGTCGTGAGCGCAGTGCAAACGAAAGTCAGCGAGCTCGCCGAAGTGTTGTCGCTGCGGCTACCAAATAGCACGAGCTATGTCGATCTGCTGCTGTGTGCGCACGAGCGGCTTTCGGGCGAAAGCATCGCGGGTGCCATCCCCTTGGCAGGAAATCAACCGGAGGGTGACTTGCTCCGCGTTGCCGGAGACCTGCGTAGTGAGCTGCAGACCTGCTTGGGTCGATCATCTCGCCCGACTGTAGCCGCGACCTCATTCGCAAGCTTTGTCGAGGCACGAGCAGAAGAACGGCCCGCTCCTCACACATCTGCAGAGTCCGATTTCGACCCTAGCCTGGAGGCGCAGGTCGATCTTGCTCTAACGCGTTCCCGGCAAATTCGCCGACCGATGTCACTCGCCTTTGTAGAAATTGATGCGTTAGATGGTTTGTTAATGCAGATCGGTCCTGCTGGCGCGCGCGACGTTTTGGCGGCCCTGACCGCCGCGATCAACGAATGGACCGACAAACGCTTTCGTCCGATCCTCATCAGCGACAGTCGCCTGGCGATGCTCTGGGAGGATTGTTCGCGGAGCGAAGCGGTGCAGCTATCAAGAGAGTTGCTGTCGCACTTACGAGCCTGGCCTCAAGGGCGAACTCGAACGCAATCGGTGAAGCTAACCGTCAGCATCGGTCTGGCGACGCTCGACGCTGTGCCCAAGAACTATGTCAGCCGGCAAATCATTGATGCAGCGACGAGTTGCTTATCGTCGGCCAAACTCTCTGGTGGTAACACGGTGAAGAGCATCGAGGTCTAAGCTTGGTCGCCGCCCTTTGACTGGCAAAACGTTGGGAAAAACCCGCGCAAGCCCTTTGCTGGCAGGGAGTTGCCGTACAGTCGATTAGGAGCAACGGATTCGATTAGCAGCCGTTGTTGGAATGGGCAAATGGCGTTATATTGGCGAACTCTGGATGGCCGTTCGATACGGCGGCGATTGCGAACGGCAGGACGACGCGAATGCGGTTTTGTTTGCTGGACCGGATTTTGGAGCTGGAGCCCGGAGTGCGGGTGACGGCCGTTAAACGGCTGCGCCCGGACGAGGACTACCTGAAGGACCATTTTCCCCGGTTTCCCGTGATGCCCGGTGTGCTGATGCTAGAGGCGATGTACCAGGCCAGCGCTTGGTTGGTTCGCCAGAGTGAAGGTTTTGCACATTCGATTGTGGTCCTGAAAGAGGCCCGCAACATCAAATACGCTGATTTTGTCACGCCCGGGAAGGAACTGGTCGTGACCGCAGAGATATTCAAACAGGACAACAGGCTGACCACGTTGAAAGCCCAAGGCACCATCGACGGCAATATTGCCGTGAACGGACGACTGGTGCTGGAGCGATTCAACCTGGCCGATCGCTACCCCAAACGAACAAACACGGACCCCTACCTGCGGGACCAGTTGCGTAGTGTTTTGCGGCGGCTGATTGGACCAAACTCCGCGGTGAAATAGCTCGATGATTGATCGGCTTCAACATTCGATGGCGAAGTTGACGGCCGCTGTTGCTTAAAACATTAATGACTTGGTGATTTGGAGTTCAATCCGATGGCAGTGACGAAGGACGAGGTTTACAAGAAGGTGCAAACCGCGCTCGTGGATGCACTGGGTGTTGATGACGAAGAGGTAACGCCCCAAGCGACGATGGTGGGCGATTTGGGAGCCGAGTCCATCGACTTTTTGGACATCGTTTTTAAGCTGGAGAAGGCCTTTGGCATCGAGATTCCTCGCAAGGAACTCTCGCCGGAGGATATTTTGACGAACGCCGAATACGTGCAGGACGGCAAGGTCACGCCGGCCGGAATCACCGAATTGAAGCGGCGGATGCCGTTTGTCGATTTCGCGAAATTCGAAGCTAACCCGCAGGTTCGCGAGTTCAGCAACTTGTTGACGGTGGGCGATTTGTGCCGGTACGTCGAATCGAAAATTGGCACCGTTTGACCCCTGACTCCCGGTATCCGGCTTCTGGACATGCGTTGGTTTTGGATCGATCGATTTACTGAATTCGAGCGTGGCCGCCGGGCGGTGGCGCTCAAGTGCGTTGCCCTGTCCGAGGAGCAGATAGACGGATACTGTCCCGGCTTTCCGATCATGCCGGGCTCGCTGATGATCGAAGGGATGGCCCAAACCGCGGGCTTGCTCGTCGGCGAGATGGAGGGTTTTTCCCAGCGCGTGGTGCTGGCAAAAATTGGCAAAGCCATTTTTCATCGTCCCGCAATGCCGGGCGACGTGTTGCGTTACGAAGCGACGATCAACGACGTCAAAGGGGACGGAGCGCTGGCCTCGGTCAATGGTTACATCGGCGAAGACCTCGCGGCCGAAGTCGAGCTGATGTTTGCCTTTTTAGACGAGCGTTTCCCCAGTGGTCCGCTGTTTGATCCGGTCGATTTCGTGGCCATGCTGCGGAGCTTTCACATGTACGACGTGGGCCGCACGGCGGATGGCCAGCCGCTCGAATTGCCGGCGTTCTATGCCGAGGCCGAGCGTGTTGCCCAGGCTAATTATGAGCCCATTCCCAGCCCCGTTCGGGCCAACGGCTAAGTAAGCCGGGGGGGTAGCTCGGTCGGTTCTTTATTATTCGCCCGCTCCTGGTAGCGGTTGGCTCTGAGGCAGGTAACGAGCGAGCGTGCGGTCGTAGGCAAAGTGCAAAAAGAAGTTGTTGTCTAGCTCGGTTTGAACGGCGCAGCTCGCGACGAAATCGTAGTTCGGCAAACGCTCGTCAGCGAGATACGGGTAGTGGACGAGGGCCGTTTCAAAAAAAACGCTGTTGAAGCGCGAGTCGATGGGACAGAACAAGTCTTGTGTCAGCAGCGCGTGTGACAGTGGAATCTGCTCATAGCACCGGGTCGCACGCTGTTCATGTTCCTGCGAGTAGTAGATCGACTCAAAAATTCCTCGGTGATGAGTGGGGTTGGCAACTAGCACGCCGGTTTGGATCACTGACGGCAACGGTTGCAAGCCAGCATGGACGTAAGCCGCCCGCTGCAGCGTTTCCCAGGTTCTCAGCCCGCGGGCATATTCCGTGTGGCCGCGCAGCAGTCGATCGGAAAGCAGGCAACGCAGATCCTCGTGAATGTGTGAACCACTGATGACGCCGCCGACGCGGTCGAAGGGGACTTGGTCGGTGATGCTTGGGGCTTCCTGAAAATTGATGACGATGTCGCAGTCGAGCGAGATAATTCGGCGATAGCGAGCGGAGAAATCTTGGCTGAGTACGAGGCACTTTTGCCATGCGGCCGATCGGGCCTGGGCCCTAGGCGAGGCATCGAGCGGTTCGCGGACCAGGATAAGATCGTAGTTGAACTTGCCGGCATAAGCGCGGCAGGAGTGCTCGCAGTATTGCCGCCAATAGGCGAGATAATCATCGCCGATGGCAAGGACGACGATAGCCGTGTCGCTCATGAGTGAGACCGATCGGAACGAATCAGTGGCTCCGCATGGCCCCAATTTCTAGCGTTGCCACTGCACTTATCGCTGCCATTGCATTTGGGCGGCACGCTGTTTGGCATCTTCGGCGCGGAAGATGTACTGCCGGTCTTTCGTGGCCTCGTACGCTTTTTGGTAAGTGGTGCTGAGGGCGGTCCAATTGAACGTATCTTCGGGCTCGATCTCGACGACCTTTTCGGCGTGCTGTACCGCGAGATCATATTTATCGACCTTGGGATAGAGCACCGAGAGGGCCAAGTGGGCCAGGACGTGCTTTTCGTCCTGCTGAAGCAGTTCTTCGAGCTTGGCGATGGCTGCGTCGTTTTTGCCATCGCGTTTGAGTTGCTCGTGTTCTTTGTAGAGTTCGTTCACTGTGGCCATAACCCAACCCCCAGACTCGATTCGTTCATTTTGGTTGGCAACTACCAACGATTTGACGTTATCATAGCAACCCTGCCAGTTCCTGTCCCGTGTCATCGGCTTTTGGGAATCAACCTTACCGGGAGGCTTACGCCTCCCGCTCGCCTTATGGTCCGACTCGCACTCCTGGGAATTGATCATCCGCATGGCGCTCATTGGCGGCAGCAACTGACCAACTTTGGCGGGGAGGCGGAGATCGTCGCGTTTGTGCCGGCGTTTGGGGGCGGCGCGGCCAGTTTGGAGGAGCGGTTTGCTAGTGTCCCGCGGTTCGACTCGGTGGCGAAGTTGTTGGCCGGGGCGAAGTTCGATGCGGCGGTGGTGTGTCTGCCGAATCGGGAGGGCCCGGCGGCAATCGCGGAGTTGGCGGCTGCCGGCAAGCATGTGCTGGCGGAGAAGCCGGTGGCGGCGAGTGCGGCCGAAGCGCGGCAGATGGCGGAAGTGGTGGAGCAGAGCGGCGTGGCGTTTCAGACCGGTTATATGTGGCGGTACGACGATATTGCCAACCGGCTGAAGCGGATGATCGCTCAGCAAGCTTTTGGCAAGTTGATCAGCGTCGAGATGACCTTTGCCACGAGCGACGTGGCGCGGCGCGGGCCGGATCACTATCTGTTCGATCCAGAGCCGAGTGGCGGGGGATTTTTCAGTTGGCTGGCGTGTCATTGGCTCGATACGCTGTTGTATGTCACCGGTCAGGCGGTGGTCGGAGTGACGGCGCGGTCGGGAGTGTTCGGCGCGGTGCCGACTCAGGTTGAGGATGGAGGAGCGGCGATTTTTGATCTGGCAGACGGCGGGCTGGCGACGTTCATTGGCGGCTACTGGCATCCGCGGTGGGCGGGGGAGAGCCGGTGGGCGATTCGTGGCAGTCAGAGATGGGTGCATTGGGATGCAGCGCGGAAGGGGACGGGGGGCGTGATTGAAATTCATGGTCCACAGCCGCAGTGGCACGCGATGGAAGATGTGTACACAGCGGCGGCAGATACGAAGGTAGGCTATGGCGGTGATAAAGGATTTTTGCTGATTCAGGATTGGCTCGATTGCGTTCGGACCGGGCGGCGTGACAACCGCAATCGTGCGGAGAGCATGGTGGCGACGCTGGAGTTGATCGATGCGATTTATCAGAGCAGCCGCGAGGGGCGGCGGATTGAATGTCGGATTGGGCCGGCGTGAGAGCAGGCAAGGTAACCACGAATTACACGAATGACACGAATAAAGACAAGAACAGCCGCGGATGAACGCGGGTGACACGGATCTGAAGGAGTGATGGTGATGATGTTGCAGAGAATTTTGGCGATTACATGTTTGTTCATTGGCCTGGTGGCTTGTGCCGGGGCTGATTGGCCGCAGTTTCGAGGGTTGGGGTCGGCGGGGATTGCGACGCCGGAGGGGCCGTTGCCGGCGGATATTGGTCCGGAGAAGCATGTGGTGTGGAAGACGGATTTGCCGCCGGGGCATTCGTCGCCGGCAATTGTAGGGGACAAGATATTCTTGACGGCGGTGCGCGATAAGGAGCATTTGGAAACGATCTGTCTCGATCGAGCCAAGGGGAAGATTTTGTGGCGCGTGGAGGCACCGCATAAGACGCTGGAGCAGATTCATGGCATTGGCAGTTATGCCCAGCCGAGCCCGGCGGCGGATGGTGAGTGCGTCGTGGCGATGTTTGGGTCGAGTGGCTTGTATTGCTACGACCATGCGGGGAAAGAGCAGTGGCACCATGTGATGGGGCCGTTCATCGATGAGTTTGGCACGGCGTCGAGTCCGATCATTGCTGGGGACCGAGTGGTGTTGGCTCGGGATCATGATTTGGGGTCGTTTGTGGCGGCTTACGACAAGCGGACGGGCAAGGAGTTGTGGCGGGTCGAGCGAACGGAGTTTGGCCGAAGCTATTCGACGCCGGTGGTTTGGACAAATGATGGCAAGCGTCAGATCGTGCTGGCCGGCAGCTTGCGGGTTGTGGGATACGACCTGGAAACGGGGCGGGAAGTGTGGACAGTGCGGGGGATTTCGCGCGTGAACTGCACGACGCCGGTGGTGGGGGACGGCAATCGGCTGTATGTCTCTGGGTGGTCGGCGGGTGGTGAGCCGGGGGACATGATTCGGATGGAGCCGTTCGCGGATTTTGCCTTTCAGTTTGACGAGAACAAAAATGGCACGTTGGAAAAGAGTGAGGTGGGCAACTCGGCGGCGCTGAAGACACGGTTTGGCCAGTGTGACCGCAACAAGGACGGGCATATCACGAAGGCGGAGTACGACAATTTCGAAATGCTGTTTGCCAAGTCGCAAAACGGCTTACTGGCGATTAAGCCGGGGTGCAGTGGTGACGCGACGGAGTCGAACTTGTTGTGGCGATATGAGAAATTCATTCCTTATTGTTCCTCGCCACTGTTCTATCGGGACCGCCTTTTCATGGTGAAAGATGGCGGGATTTTGACGTGCATCAATGCCGAGACAGGTAAGTCGTCGAAGTCGGGACGGGCGAGCGGTACGGGTAACTACTACGCTTCGCCGGTTGGTGGTGACGGAAAGGTTTTCATATTGAGCCAAAAAGGGATGCTGTCGGTCGTGAGTGCCGAGGACCAATGGCAAGTGGTTCATTCCGTCGATTTTGGCGAAGAGTGCTTTGCCACGCCGGCGATCGTTGACGGGCATATCTTTTTGCGGACGGCAGGGCATTTGTATTGTTTTGGGACGAAGGCATTGGCGGCGCGGTAGGGGGCAAGTCCAAGGTCCGAGGTCCAAAGTCCAAGGTTCAGAGGAAGTGCTCAACTGGGTTGAATTGTTCGCTGGGCGGTTTTTGCAAAGTGTTGCGGCTGAATGAGTTGTGAAATTTGGGTTCGAGGGAAAAAGCTCAACTTGAGCAGTTAGTGAGCGGTTAGGGAGGTCAGTTGAGCGGTTAGTGAGGGGTTCCAATTTCACGGTTCCAAGTTCCAAGTTGGTTAGACGGCGCGCAGGGAAGGTGATTACTCACGCGGAGGCGCAGAGTCCGCGGAGTAGGGAGCGAGGTTGGTCGTCCAATAGATACATTGCAATCGGCGCGAAAAAGCGGACGAAATTCTTGTTACATCGCGAAGATTTTCGGAAATAGTTGGCCCGGCTGAGTGGGGAGAATGGAGAGGTGAGAACCACGAATCAGACGAATGACACGAATGAAGAAAGGGAGAGTAGCAGCCACGGATGAAACACAGATTTTCACAGCCCGGCTGAGCCGGAACCAACAGCAGGAAGAAACCACGAATCGAACGAATTAAACGAATCAGACAGAAGTTGGCCGCGGATGAACGCGGATGACACGGATTTTTTGAACAGAAGCAAGCAAAGGAAGCAAAGAGAGGGGACTGTGGCAGAAATTTGCGCAGCGTGCAGAGAATTGCGCAGTTTGTATTACGGATAAGAGATGAGGTATAGGATTGGTGGTTCAGGTTGCAATTAACTGAGCAAGTGACGATGAAATGGAACTCGCAGCGTAGTCGCAGATCGATTTTGCCGCGTGGGCGCGGCGGCTAAGCGTTTGGCGGGATGGGAGATTGTGGTTCGGCGGGTGGAGGTTGGTATGATTCTGGTGATGTTGTCGGTGGTGGTGGCTGATCGGGATCGGGCGGTGGGGGGGCAATGTCGAGGGGGGTGCCGTCGATGGAGAGGAATTCGTCTTTGGGGAGATAGGATTCGACGGCGTCGGGGAAGTCGCACGACAGAGTCAGTGTTTCTTTTTGGCTGGCACCTTCGAGGCGGCGTTTGCGGGCTTCGTAAAAGGCGACGACACCGGCGGCGGTAACTTTGGTATCGGAAACATTTAGATTTTCGATCTCGTCATTGTTGACGAACAGCATTAGGTCTTGGTCATTGAGGGGAGTTTGATGCAGCCAAAGTGATGAGTTTGCGCTAAAAGTAGATTCGGACGAATACTTTGCATTGGCGAGCGCGACGACGCCGTCATGAGTTAAAGGACAGCCGTTGAGATCTAGTAGGTCAATTCTCTCCCCTTCCTCTCGTGAACTTGCGCCGCTTCCTGTAATTTTGGTGTCACTCAACCAAAAAAAGGTGAGTGAAGGGATTCTCATCAGGGTGTGAAAACCGACATCAGTGATTTCGGTATCTTCCAGTTCAATACTGCTCAGATCGGTACCGGCTAGAGCTCCTATGCCGGCGTCCGTAACCTTCGTTCCGTTCAATTTTAGACTGCCGAGCTTTCCACCGCTGGCAATGTGAACGAGACTTCGATCGCTAATCAAGCATTCTGTGATCACTACCTCGTGTAGCTCTGGCATTTGCCCTAGGCTGAGTATTGTTTCATCATTCAGTTGCGGTGAATCCAGCAAAGTCAGTTCTGTCAGATGAGGAAATCCTCGTTCGTTCCGCAACGCCGAACCCACGAGTTGAGCCGACCAAATCTCCAACGACTTCAAGTCACTCAACGAAAACAAGCGAGCTAATCCGACATCCGTGATTTTGGGGGACTTGAGCGAGAGCGTTCGAAGTGTCGAAATCCGACCGATTGTCGCTAGATCGTCATCCGTGATCCGTGGACTCCACAGCGCTAAGTCTTCGAGCCGATTGAAGTGCGGCCATTTATTAAGCTGTTCAAAAGTCAGGGAGTCACTCGTGATGCCGATGCCGCGGAGGCGTGGCAGCTTGCCAAAAGCTTCGCAGAAAGCGTTTGTTGCTTCCACGCTTTTCGCGTGTCCATTGATATACCCGATGTCATTCCAAAAATCATCGCCGAGCCATTTGCGCAAAAATCCTGGCACGCGGTCGTCGTAATCGTCGAACTCGTGCCAGTGAACATAGTACAGTCCGTGCTTTGATAACTCTGCGGCGATTTCAGATTGGCGGTGAGCGCGGTAGGCAACAATTCCGACTCCAATGGCGGCAATCGGCAGAGCAATCACAACTATTGCCAACATGCGCCAGAAAAGGTGGCGAATAAATCGCCAGGGGACTCGTATCATCGGGCGGCGCGTTTTGATTATTTGCAATGGCGGCTGCGCGGAATACGGATATTCGGAGTCGTCGGGAGAGGTGGACATGGAAATGAGTGGCGAGGGCGGGGGATGGCCTGTCGCGGCATGAGCAGGGAAAGCGGATAACAGTACTGAGTACTAAGTACTGGGTACAAAGTACAGAGTGTGGGCCACAAAATGGTGTAAAGAAGGGAGCGGGTTGCTTGGGATGGAGCCTCGTGCCCTTGAGAGAAACGTAGGGAAAGAGCAGTCGTTCGCAGCTCAGATCACTCAGGGCCTGAGTGACCTACATTGTGCGGGCCTGAGTGACCTACTTCGGGGGACTTTGGTTGAGTGTGGCGGCGATGGTTTGGGGAGTGACGGGTTCGATGAGGCCGCGTTCGGTGATGAT
>JANNTN010000771.1:0-1949 GCA_031394445.1 Anatilimnocola sp. | reverse complement strand
GACCCGTCGAACGCCTCACCGTTCACGAGCTTGGCCATACAACGAACCTCAAATTGGCCGCAATGCCAGAGGTCGCCGCGATCACGAAATTCTGGAAACCACCGATTCGGCGGGTTTCACTTCACGCCATGAATGCCGTGGGCCTTTCCGTAAATATTTGCCGTCTGCCTTGTGGCAGCCGACACGACCATTACCGGCAAGGGCGTGGGCATGGCCGATGGTGACACGTTGATTGTCCTGGTGGACAAGCAACAAATCAAAATCCGGCTTGAAGGAATCGACGCGCCCGAGAGTGGACAAGACTACGGGGCACGGGCGAAGCAAACGCTGTCGGACAAGGTTTTCGGCAAGCAAGGGAAGTACAGCAAGACGGGCGAGGATCGTTAGGCAGCGTCCGCGGGGACGCCGAGTGCCTGGCGCAGCTCGGCGGCGAGCCAATCGAGTTCTGCTTCGCTGCGCCCGGCCAAAAGGCCGAACTTGGCGGCTCCGCCGTCAAAGATTTGCAGCTCGCGGATCGGCACGTTATTTACGGTCATACCGGACGGGCCCACGCGGACGGCCTCGACATCGCCGGGCTCGAAGTCACGCTGCTTGCTGCTAAACAGGCCCGTTTGGATAACCATGAGCGTGCCCCCGGTACAGGCGAATGCCGCCCGTCGGCGGGCCATGTTCAGGCTGGCGAGCAGGAAGCAAAAGCCTACGAGCCAGAAAAACGACAAGAAGAGAGGCAAAACCCAAATCGGCCCTTTGTGCTTCAGGTTGTTGGCAAAAAACATGAGCAATACGAAGGCCGTGATGAATGCCAACGCGCCGTTCAGGACGACCGTAAAGAAAAGCATTCCCTTGGCACCGTTAATTCCGGCTGCGGGAAGCTGGATTGTCAGGCCATCGGAAAATCGCTCGATCGTAATGCGGCTGCCTGTCGGGGGCGGCTGGGGCTGATAGGCATCGCCCGGGTCTTCACTTTCGGGGGATCTGTCGTTCGGCTGGCTCATTGGTTCCCCCCTCGTTCTCGAATGAGTAATGGAATCGGCTATGGACCCGCCAGTCGGTGATACTGGCGCATCCGCTTCAGCCAGTACCATTTCGGCAATGTCCGAACTGGCGGCGATTGCTTGGGCTTCGCGAGGTGTGAATTAAGGAAGACAACGCTTAATTGACGTCAGCAAATTGCCAAGGTCACGAGTCTTTACTTTGCATGCAACTTCGATCGCTCGTTCGTGACCACCGCTACCACGAGCGATGAGCTGGTCGGCACCTCCCAACTAAACAAGTTCCGCCGATTGGTCGCCTGTAGCAGCAGCGAACGGCGCGATACCCTTCTCGATCAACTCCAGCATCCGGGCCTGAGCACCGGGGGCGTGGACTCGTTTTTCCCAATCATTGCGATTTGGAAACTCGGAACGCACTGGTTTCGCCGCCACGCCGGCGCTCGGAATATCAAGCGGCAGATCGTAGAACATGCGATATACCCGCTGCACCACATGCCCCCAGTCATGGAGGTGCCAGCCCTTATATGGCCCGTCGCTGCGTTTCTTGCCGTGGTTACAATATGGCCGGTTGCAATACAACCGAATCAGGTTCATCGCCTGATCGCGTTTCTCAGCGCTAATTTCAGGCATGACGGGCTCCTAATGGGATTGTGGATAAGCACTGGCTCGTAGGGCAATCAAGATGGCTCTATTGTAGACGAACGACTCATCCGAAGCGGTCCGCGTACGCCTTTGCCGGCTACCGAACTCAAACCCTACAATTTGTGAAGTGCTCAGACTGCCACCGATTCATTTTACTAGCGCCGGAGCGGACCATCGCTTCGACAGGTTGCGTCCATGGACATGCTCAATTTTGGGGGACTGGCCAAGAATGCCCTGGAAGAGGCACTCCGCGAACGAGGGCATGCCAACGTCCTCATTGCCGGTCGAACAGGAGTCGGCAAGAGCACGCTTATC
>JANNTN010000761.1:0-6558 GCA_031394445.1 Anatilimnocola sp. | reverse complement strand
CTGTGGTGTCGTCGCTGCCGGTAATGACTTTGCTGCCATCGCTGGAGAAGCGGGCACACAACACCGCTTGGCTGTGCCCGCGCAGTGTTCTCAGGGTCTCGCCGGTCGTGACATCCCAAATGCGAGCGGTCTTGTCGTCGGACGCGGTCAAAATCCATTTGCCATCCGCGGAAAAAGCGACATCGCTGACGCGCCCCTCGTGTCCCACGAAACTGCTCACCAATTTGCCGGTTGCCGAATCCCACATTCGCACGGTTTTGTCGTCGCTGGCCGTTAAAACTCGCGTGCCGTCGGGCGAGAAGACGCTGGCGTTGACGAAGCGGGTATGCACACCGCCGAGTTTGATTAGCGCCGAGCCGGTAGCCGCATTCCAAATGCGTGCGGCGTTATCCCAACTGCCTGTGACGAATTGCTCGCCTCCTTTGGCGAATTGGACCGATGAAACCGCTGACTGGGGGGAGAAGGTCATCAACTGTTTGCCATCGGTGGCATGCCACAGGTGGGCTTCCGCTCCGCCGACCGTGAGCAGTCGTTCGCCATCCGATGAAAAGGCAGCCGACCAGAGCACCAGCGTGGTGGCCGAAAGATCGAGGAACGCCCCCTCCTTCTGTCCCGGGGGATGGATCTCGTTGCCCGTGGTGAGATCCCACAGACGCAAGCGATGGTCGCTGCTGGTGGTGAGGGCGCGGCGGCCATCGGGCGAAAAGGCGACTTCGGTCGTGGGCACTGTGCCGGAGGAAAATGTTTTCAGCACTTCCGCGCGGTTGAGATCCCACAGCCGCACGGTATTGTCGCCGCAGGCAGTCAGCGCCCGCGACGCGTCGTGTGACACTGCCAGTGCAGTGACAGGCCTGGGATGCTTGAGCACAAGCTTGAGGTCTTCGGTGCCATTCGTGATGTCCCACTGCGCGACGGTGTTGTCCAAGCTGGAGGTGAGCACTCGCTTGCCGCCGGGCAAAAAACAGGCGGTAGTGACCGCGGCCGAGTGCTTGCGCGATTCCCAAATCAACTCGCCCGTGTCGGCGCGCAGCAGACGGCAGCGGCCGACGCTGTCGCCCGTCATGATGTGCCGATCGTCGGGAGAGAGTGCGATGCAGGTAACGTCCGAAGTGAAGCCGCCGATTTCTCGGAGTTGCTTGCCGGTTGCGTCCCACACGCGGAGGAGCTTGTCGTCGCTGCCCGTGACGATCCACTGGCCGTCGCTCGAAAGTGCAACCGCGGCGCTGGTGCCCGTTCCTTCGAGGGTGGCGAGTTGCGTTCCCGTGGCCATGTCCCAGACGCGGGCGGTGTTATCGACGGCTGCGGTCAGCACTCGCTTGCCATCCGGGAAGAATAGCGCGGCGGAAGCGAGATAAGCATGTCCTTCTTCATAGGATCGCATTTGCTGGCCGGTGGCGACGTCCCAAGCAACCGCCGAACGATCGCGGCTGGCCGTGACGACCGTTTTTCCGTCTGGGGAAAAAGCCGCGCCGAGAACCGAGTCGCGATGTCCCTTTAGGACGCGCCCGCCCAGGACACGGACTTCTTCGTACTTCGAGATGTTCCACAATTTGGCGTAGTGGTCGTAAGCCGCGGACAGGATGCGGTCGTTGCCAGGCATGAACAAGACCGACGAAACCCGGCTGGCGTGACCGCGGAGCTTTTTCACCATTTGGTGCGAGGCTATGTCCCAAACGCAGACATTGTTGTCGTTGCCGCCGGAGACAAGGAGCTTGCCATCGCTGGAATAGCGGACGCTGCGGACCGCTGCCGAATGCTCTTCGAGAGCGACAAATGGTGTTTTCTGAACCGTCAAGGTATCGGAAATGGCCTGATTCAATATTTTGTCGAGGTTTTGCTCTTTCAAATCGTCCGGCCGCCAGACGAGCACGCGCTTGTCGTAACTGCCGGTGGCGACGTGCTCGCCATCGGGCGAGAACGCGGCGGAATAGATGGGACCGCTGTGAGCCAGAAAGGGAGGACTCGCCTTGCCCGTGCCGATGTTCCAGACGATGGCTGAACCGTCCTGGCTGGCGGTTACGAATCGCTTTTCATCTGGCGAAAAGGCCACGGACCAGACCCACCAATCGTGGCCGCGAAATTCTCGCGACGAGCCATCTTTCATTTCCCATAGCCGTGCCGAACCATCGTAGGAGCCACTTAGCAGCTTCGTTCCGTCTTGGGAGAAGGCCAGGGACAAAACCGCGTCTGCATGTCCACTCAAGGTGCGAAGCTGTTTGCCAGTCGCGGCATCCCAGAGGCTGATGAAATCGGGCTTGGTGTTAGTGCCGATGGCCAATTGTTTGCCGTCGGGAGAAAATGCGAGCGAGAAGACGTAGGTGCCGCCGGTGGCAATGGTGGCGATCGGTTCGCCAGTTGCGACGGCTTGCACGCGCACGTCGCCACCCCAACCGCCGGTGGCCATTTGTTTGCCGTCCTGCGAAATCGCGGCCGCCTCTAGCGGCTGGCCGCAGTCGATTGACTTGAGATCTCGCGAGCAGAGGAAGCGGAGTCGGCCCCATTCCCAGTGACGCAACGGCTGCGGGCATTGGCTGATCAAGTCCAACGCATGATCGAAGGCGTTTTCTTCGATCTTGGCGGCAGCGAGCCCAATGCGGGCGACGTATGCCTCGTACTCTTCCTGTTTGCGAGCCGTGTCGGCGAACTCGCGTTGCCGGACGGCCTCCTGCGTGGCGAGTTCGGCCGCTTGGCGCTGTTTTTCTTCCTCCTGGCGGGCGGCGACGGCCTGGGCGCGCTGCTCGTCGGCGACAGTCTTTTGGCGGAGGGCCTCGGCTCGCTGTTGTTCCGCAACTCCTCTCTGCTCGACTGCGACTTTCTCGGCAGAGACGGCCACTTTTTCCGCCTCGACGGCTACCTTTTCAGCGGCGAGCGCGCGGGCGGCTTCGGCCCGAATCCAGAAGAAGGCACCCGTGATGATGGCAAAAATGAGGGCGACCAGTCCGACGCCAACACGCCGCGCGGTGCGCAGGCGGCGCTGGCGCGACTCACGCTCCATTCGCGATTGATTCAGCCGTTCGATGACGGCGACATGAGCGGGCTCGTCCTTGCTGACCAGCGACAGACCGAGATCGTAGTCGCCTTTTCGTTCGGCACTTTCGGCATAGGCCAGTGCGGCCTCGACCATGCCCGACTTGGCTTTGGTGTTGCCCTTCCAGAGGCTATATGCCTCTTGAAATGCGAACAACGAGCGGGCGAAGGTGTTGTACTTATCGGACCGCCGGGCTTCCTCTAAATCGTCTTGTGCCCGGGAGCCGAGCGCGATGCTCTCGATGTGCGTTTGATATTCTCTGACCGCGGTCTGGAATTCGCGAACGCTTTGATGGCGGTCTTTGGAGTTGGTGGCCATCGCCTTCAAGGCGATTTCAACCAGTTCGCCGGATCGCTCCGTGGGCACGATTTCATTCTTGGCGGCCGCCATCAAGCAGCGGGTCACCGTTTTGCCGGTGTGCGGCCGCAGCCCGGTCACAATTTCATACAGCATGGCCCCTAAGAGGTAGATGTCGCTATGGAAACCGATCGTGTCGATCGGACCCATCGCCATTTCGGGTGCCATGTAACCGGGGGTGCCGCCCATCGCGACATTGGCCGGTGGGCTGCCCAGCGTGAGGGCGAGGCCCCAGTCCATAACGAGCACCTCGCCGAAATCGCCAAGCATGACGTTTTCTGGCTTGAGATCGCGGTGAATGACATCCTTGGAATGGGCGAAGGCAACGGCGTCGGCCACCTTCATCAGATTGTCGAGGTTTTCGTGAAGCGTGAGCTTTTTGACTGTATTGTCCCACGGGGTGCCCTTCACATGCTTCATGGCATAGAAGATCGCGCCCGATTCATCGCGCCCCAGATCGTAAATGGGCACGATGTTGGGATGCTCGAGATCGCCCGTGATGACCGCTTCCGCCAGGAATTTCTCCCGCTGGAAGGACTGTTGCTCGCCAGATTTTTTGAGCATTTTCAGGGCCACGACGCGGCGAATCGACTGTTGTCGAGCCGCGTACACGATGCCCATGCCGCCTTCACCGAGTTTCCTCAGCAAGTTGTAGTCAATACGCTCGGCTGTTCGATCGGGCGCGGAGTCCTCTGGACGTAGCACGCGCGGCTGAATGACGAGCGAGTGCTCCAGGCTCTCTTCCATTACTGACTGGGCAATCGAGCGATTGCCCAGCGAGCCTCGCCCGGGAGCGGATGAACCCAGCGAAGGCTGGCTGGGGCCTTTCTTGCCGCTGATGTCGGCAAGCTGCGATTCGCTCATTGCATGGCTGCTGTCCCACATTTCCGTCGCATCTCGCTGACGGGGAGGAGAGGGAATGGAACCAGCCGTTCCGAGAAAACTCGAATCGAGCGTTTGTTGAACATTGGGCAGTGAACCGGCGGTGCCCAAAAAGCTGGAGTCGATCGTCTTCATGACGTCCGCGGTGGAGCCCGCATCGGCCAACTCTTCCGCGCTTGGCGACCAGTGGCCGGACTGCAACGTCATCGCAATCTGGTCGGGAGTGGTTTTGCTGCTGAGGGGCGGGAGGCTGATGGTGGCAGCACCGGCCGCGGGAGGTTCAACCACCGTGAGCGCGTTTTTGGGCTGCTCGTCGGGCATACCGTGGGCGCCAAAGTCGATGGTGGCGGCACCGACGTCGCTAACCGTGAACTCCCGGCCGCACGAAGGGCAATTCGCAGGTGCATCTTCCCGGTCGTCGAAGGCATGACCGCAGTTGGGGCAGGTTCGCATGATACATCTCGCTCGATTGGTGATTTGCTATGTTGCTTGGGCTGCTGCGACTGCGCGGGGAGGCGGAACTATCGAAGCCAACTGCGAAGCAGGCGGGCGGCTCGGCTGAAGGACTGTTGTGCCACCTGGGTGATGGCGGATTCCATGTTGGGTTGGTCAGCAGACGGGGCTAGCGACTGAATTTGGCCCATCGATTGATTCAGGGCATTGGGATCGCCCGCGGGCGCTGCTGGTTGCGCGGGGTTGGGTTGATTTTCGATCGGGTTGGTGCCACGGCCCGGCTCGCGTACGGGGTCGCCGATGGCATTTCCGGTTTTGCGGAATTCAAGAACTTGTTGCTGCGGCAATCCGGGCTCTTGGTAATACAGCCTGTAGGTTGCATTAGGGATTTGTGCCTTGCGGAGCCGTTCCAAGAGTGCTGACAGGTTCTTCAAATCAGATAGCGGCAGAATCACGCGCGGGCCTTCTTGTCCGTCGGGCCCGATGGCGACTAGGAACAACGTGGCACCCTCGGCTTGAGCTTCTCCGTCACCCAGGCTGATCTCTTGGTATTGATTGAGAACAACCGTGGTGTTGGGAAGGATGTCGTTGCGGATAGCAGCCCGCACTTCCGTGATCGTGGCACGCGGCTGCTCGGTGATGACGAGTGGTGGCCGCGCGAAGTCTCGGTTCGACAGCGTCGTGACGATTACGAACGGAGTTGTCTCGTTTAGATTTCGAGTTGCTGAGTTGGCATCGGTGAGAACGATGTGCGGGTCGTTGAACAACTGGAATTCCGCGGGGACGTTGGTTGCCTGAAAATCGGCGAGGAAAAGTAAACCGAATGTCCGCTGGATTTTTATAATTTCGATTGGCCCTTCGGCGTTGACTTTGTGAGTGATTGTCACGCTGGTAGTTTCCCCAGACACGCCGACCGACCAATCCACCTTGTCGCCTGCTTGCAGGCCGGTGAGAACGCTAGTTTTGCCGTCAGCCCATGTCACCTTGAGCGTGAGGTTGGATCCGAGCTCCTTATTATTTTGGGGCAAGCCGATTTGGCCTCTCACCTCTTGCGTGGGATCGGCGGGGAGAAGCACGTCGTTGGGGTTGATGAGTTCAAGAGCCAAGATTGGTGGGGCGTTGCTGACTTTGCCCGACCCACCACGTGCGCCGGTCACCACTTCGTTGCCGGTTCGTGCATAGGTGTTGGCAGAGCTTTGCAGGAAAGTGCCGTCTTTGATCTGAATCAGGCCGCCCGCGTTAATAGAAATCTTGCCGCCGGGCGCGACCAGATTTTGGAAGCTGGGGTTGGCGTCCGTGCCGAGGTTTTGGCCGAGTTGAATGCTGTCGCGCTCGTGGATGCGGATATCGTTGGCCGTCGTGCCGCCCCAGAGAACTGCAACGGCGGTATCGATGTCGGCATCGGGGTCGGTGCCTACCGCGCCGCCAATGCCTGTGCCGGCGTTGATGATCGTGGTGTTCGCTATCAGATTTGCGTCTTCGTTGGACCGAGTATCGGTGATCGCTCCGCCGGCGGTGAGGCGAATTGTGCCGCTAGTCGTACCGACTTGAATGATGGAGATGTTGGCATTGCCGGAGCCGCCGACAATGATCTGGACAGCTTGATCGGTATCGTTGGTGGTCTGGATGATTGCCGAGGAGTTTTGTGTAAAGCCGCCGACCAGCAGCGGGTTCTGATTTGCCGCCAGCGAAATGACCGAGCTGCCCGCGTTGAGTCCCGCATTTTCCCCGAGCGTGATGGACTGTCTGGCCGAAACGGTGGCGGAACCGACAACAAGCAGGTCGGACGTTGCCAGAGTGACGTTGCGCGTGGTGACGTTTAGTTGCCCGCCGATTCC
>JANNTN010000746.1:0-8013 GCA_031394445.1 Anatilimnocola sp. | reverse complement strand
CTCTACCCTATGCTGCATGCCGCCCAGTGCGTTCGTTGCCACAGCGACAACGGCGTCGCCTCGGAAACCAGCTTGGAGTTTCCCCGCACCGATGCGACCGACGGGCAAATCGCGGCGTTTGGTTTGGGGCTGCTCGATTTTGTTGATGCACAAAACCCCGCAGAGTCGCTGCTGATTCAGAAGCCGACGCGGCGAGTGAAGCACACCGGCGGGCAGCGCATTCAGCCGGGAAGCGAAGAGGAAAAGTCGCTGCAAACCTGGATCACCTACCTCGCCGGCCTTTCGAGCGAGCAAGTGAAGGCGACACGCCAGCGAATCGCGGCTTCCGAGATGCGCAGTGCCAAGCCCCCTACCGTCCGCCGTCTCACTCACAGCCAATACGACCACAACGTTCGCGATCTCCTCGGCGATCAGATTCAGCCGGCCAGCGCGTTTCCCAAAGAGGATTTCATCAACGGCTTCAAAAACCAGGTCGAGGGCCAAGGCATCTCGCCGATTCAAGCCGAAGCCTACGGCAAAGCCGCCGAGCGCCTCGCTGCCTCGGCATTTCGCGGCGGCGACCTGCGTGGTCTAGTTCCGGGCAAGCCCTCAGCGGCAACCGACTCTGTCCTCGCCGAAAAATTCGTCCGCAAATTTGGCCAAAAAGCCTTTCGCCGGCCGCTGACGGGCGACGAAGCCAAGCTCTACCTCAGCCTCTGCTTGGAAGAAGCCGCTCGCGGCCAAGATTTTTACGACGGCGCGGCCATCGTCGTCGAGGCGATGCTCCAATCCCCTCATTTCCTGTTCCGCATCGAGCGTGGCGGCGCAAATCGCCCCTACGAAATTGCTGGACGCCTCTCCTACTTTCTCTGGGACACCATGCCCAGCGATGAATTGTTGGCCCTCGCCTCCAGCGGCCAACTCAACACACCCGAGCAAATCGCAGCCGCCGCCCGGCGCATGCTCGACGACCCTCAAGCCAAGCAATCGTTCGAGGAGTTCCTCACCCAGTGGCTGCGGCTGGACGTTGCCCTTTCCGCCACGCGCGATCGCCGCCGCTTCCGCGAGTTCAACGCCGAGATCGCCGCCGCCATGGTCGAGGAAACCAAACGGCTCTTCAACCATCTGGCTTGGAACGACCAAAACTTCATGGAGTTCTTCACGGCGAATTACACCTTCATCAATTCCGATTTGGCTCGCCTCTACAACCTGCCCGCTCCAGAAACCGATTTTGGCCGCGTCGAATATCCAGCCGACTCCCACCGTTCCGGTGTCCTCGGCCACGGCAGCTTCCTCGTTTCCACCAGCAAGCCAGCCGAAACCTCGCCAACTGCCCGCGGACTCTACGTTCGCAATCACTTCCTCGGCCAGGAAGTCCCGCCGCCGCCCCCAGGAGTGGATACCGTCCTCCCTACCATCACCGAAGACGCCCCCCTCACCAATCGTCAGCGTCTGGACGTCCATCTAAACAGCGAATCCTGCTCCGGCTGTCACCGCCTAATCGACCCCATCGGCCTGGGCTTCGAGCAATACAACGCCGTCGGCGCGTTCCAGCCCAAAATGTCCCTCGTTTTTTCCGCCCGCGGCGATGAAGCCCGGGGCCGTCGCCCGTCGATGATCGAACTGGACCTCGACACGTCGGGCTACGTCCAAGGGGTCGAAAACTCGACTTTTTCGACGCCCAAGGAACTTGGCCGCCTCCTGGCAGACAACCCAGCCTGCCAAAAATCCGCCGTGAAGCAGCTCGTTCGCTATTGCATAGGCCGCGAGGAAACCTCGGCGGAACAGCCGGAAATCCAGGTTTTGGTTGCGAAGTTCCGCGCTTCCGGCTACCGTTTCAAAGAGTTGGTCGTCGCCCTGGTAACATCCGACATCTTTCTTCACTAGCCGGGAGCAAACCTGCTCCCGGTGGGCTGTCCCGAAAGTCATGACCATGCAAACCAGTCTCTCCCGCCGTTCCTTCCTGCGTGGTGTTGGCCTGGCTGGTGCAACCATCAGCATCGGCCTGCCAACCTTTGAGTCGCAGTTCAACGCCAGCGGCACGGCTTACGCCGCCGAAAGTGGCGCTCCCCAGCCGATCGAAACGCGGTTCATCTTCTGGTTCAACGGCAACGGCATCATCGAGAAGTATTGGATTCCACGCGAAGACGGCCGCGACTATGAAATGACGCCCTGCCTGCAGCCGTTGGCCCGGTTCCGCAATGACATTCACATTCTCAGCGGCGTCGATAATCCGGCCGCCCGCCTGCCTGGCCCCGGCAACGGCCATCACAACTCGATGAGCGGTCTCGTCGCCGGCGAAATGTTCTCAGGCCGCGGTGCCGGCGGAGCATCGATCGACCAGGCCATCGCGGGCAAAATCGGCAACGACAGCCGTTTCCGCAGCCTTCAAATCGGCGTGTGTCAGGAATCGTTTGGCGAGAGCATCCAGCGCAACATGAGCTGGGCCGGGCGCGATCGCCCGCTGCCGCCCGAAATGATTCCCCATCGCCTGTTCGATCGTCTGTTCGGCTCCAAAGAGCAGCATTGGATCGAGCGAAAACGGAGCATTCTGGACGCAGTGACCGGCGAAGCCAAATCGCTGAAGAACTCGCTCGGTAATAGCGACCAGCAACGCCTGGAGGAATATCTCGCCTCCGTCCGCAGCCTGGAGCGGTCCGTCGCCAGCCTGCCCCCCGAGTATTCGCAAGTCGTCGAGCAACCGCCCGAAGGCGGCGACTTGAAGGATTGGCCGCGCATCGCCAAGCTGCAAACCGACCTGCTAGTTCACGCCCTCGCCTCGCGGCAAACGCGCGTCGCCTCGTACATGCTGACAAAGTGCCAAGGCCTCTCGCGGTTTCCCTGGCTCAACCTCACCTACGAGCGGCACCACGAATACACCCACGGCCGCGTCGAGACGCCCGAAGGCCAGCGGATCATGCGCGATATCAATCGTTGGCATGTCGAGGAATTTGCCTACCTCGTCAGCAAGCTCAAATCGATCCCCGAAGGCAACGGCACCCTCCTCGACCACACCTGCGCCCTCATGGTCCACGAGCACGCCGAGGCCAATTCTCACAAAAACGCCGGCCTCGCCATGATCGCCGCCGGCCACGCCGGCGGCATGAAAACCGGCCTGCACACCCGCGTCACCGGCACCGTCGGCGACCTCTACCTCACCCTCGCCGAAGAAGCCGTCGGTGCCCGTCTCGGCCGTTTCCCGACGAGCGACAAAAAGCTTTCCGACATTGTGTAATGAAAAAACCAGCAAGAAAGGGCTCCGTAAGGCCACCTAAAGAAAAAATCCGTCTTTTTGCGGCACTTTTTCGACGGCGAACGGGAATTAGAGCGTCTGCAAGCTGCCTTGAATCGGATAGCCGTTTTCTTGACTATTCCATTGGCTGCGGTCTATTCTGCCTTCATAGCTCCTCTGCGGTCTTATCCAATCAAATCTGAGGTATTTCATGCGCCGAACCTCTCCTCGGTGTGCATTGACGCGATCTGCTTTTACACTCGTCGAGCTGCTCGTTGTCATCGCCATCATTGGCGTCCTGGTCGCCCTGCTCCTCCCGGCTGTCCAATCCGCCCGTGAAGCAGCCCGGCGAACATCCTGCAACAACAAGCTCAAGCAGAGCGCGCTGGCCCTGCACAACTACGAATCGACCTTCAAAACCTTTCCAGCCCGGCAGGGCGGCTCCGGCGCGCTGAACGACGTCAACGCCCGTCCCACGCATTGCCTGGTTCTATCCGGCTGGGTGGCCTTGCTCCCCTTCACTGAACAGCAGGCCCTCTACGACCAGGTCTATTCGATCCAGATCCAGCCCTTTGCCGACAACATTTGGACCAACGCCCAGCCCCCGCATCTGCAGTGCCCCAGCGACACTGGCAAAGCCGATCCCAACCCCGGCCGCGTCGTCCGCGGCTATACCAGCTACGCCTTCTGCAACGGCGACGACTACACCGGCTCGCAAGCCTTCCCCGATGAAAGGACAAACGCCGCCGCAGCAGCACAGATGCTGCCCATCAAAACGCGCGGCATCTTTGGCCGGCACAGCTACACGCGGCTGGCTGAAATTACCGACGGAACCAGCAACACGATCGCGCTCGGCGAGCGCTCGCGCCCCTCAAAAATCTTCGACAGAGGGGCCTGCGCCGTCGATGCCAGCGCCAATCCAGCCAACTACGTGCCTCTAAGCTGCCGCGCACTGCTCAGCGGAGGAAACTATATTCCCAGTGCCACCATGTTCACATCCGACAACGCACCCGGCTATCGCTGGGCTGCCGGCAATGCCTATTTTGCAGCCTTAAGCACAATTTTGCCGCCCAATTCCGCGGTCTGCGTGTTCGGCAATTCGGGCTCGATCTCCGCGCACTTGTTTCCCGGCATCTGGACACCCACCAGCGAGCATCCTGGCGGTGTGCAGATCGCCTTAGCGGATGGAAGCACGCGGTTCGTCAGCAACAATGTCGATACCGGCAATCTCGCCGCGGTGGCCCCCTTGGCCGATTCAGGCGGAGGCAGCCCTTACGGTGTCTGGGGTGCTCTCGGCAGCAAAAGCGGTGGCGACGCCGCTGGCGATTTCTAAAATCCGGTTCGTTACGTCCGCTTGTTCATTGGGCAAAACATGGAGACTACTTTGAGACTCGCTACGTTCGGGATCGCAATCCTCCTCGGTTTATCGATCATTCTCGGTTGTGGTTCCAAAGGCGCTCACCTGCCCAAGACGGTTCCAGCCGCCGGTGTCGTCACACTCGACGGTAAGCCGGTCGATGGAGCCCAGGTCGTGCTTGTTCCGGCTAAAGACGGAACCACCACCGGGGCCTTCGGCACAACCAACGCCAGTGGCCATTTCTCGCTGCGAGCCTTCGAAGAAAAAGACGGCGCAATACCGGGCGATTACAAAGTGCAGGTCAGCAAGACAGTCGAAGTGAAGCTGCCGGGCAAGCTAGACGGCGGCGATGCCGTCCGATTCGACTACGCCGTTCCCGCCAAATACACCGGCGCAAAAACCTCCGGCCTATCCGTAACCGTGCCAGACAAAGGTATCAAAGACATCAACCTGATACTCACCTCGAAGTGAACGCCGGCACTGCCTGCTGTCCTACCCGCCTGATTTCAAATCAAAATTGGCCACGTTCCGCTTCTTAGGCTCCACGTCAAACGACAATTCCGAAACGGCGTTGTACTTCGGCGGAATCGTCTCCTTTGAACCCGGAATGCCCTTGGTATTTTCATCGCCCGGCGTCGGATCGCGCTGCGTCGAAATCCGAATCGCGTTTTTCCCGGGGATGGCCCCTCGCCGCCCTTGTGCGAAATTCAGCACATAGTTCCCGTCCGCATCCGTCGTCGCCCCCGCCGGCCGGCCATTCTCTGGAATGAACACGACCGTGGCGTTGGCCAGCGGCTTACCGTCCATCGTCACGCGGCCAGAAACGGATGCAATTTCCGGACCGCCCGAACCACAGCCGCACACCACCAATGCCAGCAGCGGCACGCCCGCACGCAATCCAACACTCGACCAAAAGCCGCCAGTCATGTTGCTTCCTCTGATAAACCTTATCCAGTGCAACCCCGCCGTTGCGATCTTCGCACCGTTTGCAGCGAAACTAAAATTCACCCATCGGATGCCCATCCCAAATGGAAAACAGCCGCTGATACAAGCCGTAAGGCTGCCCCTGGGGAGTGGCAAACGTCTGGTTGGCGTTAAAGGCCGTCGCTGTGTGCTGGATGTTCTCGCTCACGAACCTGACCGAGCCGTCTGCCATGCAAAACATGCACCCGCTCGGATGGTTGCTGGCCGCCGTGCGGTGCGGCTGCGGATTGCCCTCGTCAGCGGTCCAATTCATTTGCCATTGCCCGTTCAGCATCAGCGCGTTGGAGGCACCCACTGCACCATCCGACTGGTCAGATGCCCCAAAGATTCGCCCGCGATTCCGGCCGTTGGCGTCTTGCTTCCACCGTGCTTCCGCAACCATGAACTGATTGCTCGTCCCATCGGTGATCTCGGCGATGCGCAGCGGCGGCCGGTTGTCGCGATCGAAAAAGCCGTTGAACTGCGCCCGGTTAGGAGAGGCTCCAACTGCGCCGCCTTGCCATCCATCATACGAAGTGCCGCAAGCCTTGTAGCTGCTGGTCGCAGAATTGATCACTTGCCCGTCAGTCCAGTTCTTGGGCTTCAAGTCCGACGGGCAGCCATAAAGGGGCAAATGTGTTTGAGCCAGGGTCAGGTTCCGTACCGTGGCGGTGTCCGTGGTGATCTGAAAACTGAAATTGAATTGGTTGTATAGCCCAGCCTGCTCCATGTAGGGCAAGATGGCCGCGCCCCAGCCAAAGCCGCTGCCCCCATCGGCGTCGTTCGCGTCCCCATCGAACCCGCCACGATACATGTGACCCGCGGGGAACGACTTGTGAGTATCCTCGTAGTTGTACAACGCCAGCCCGAACTGCTTGAGCTGATTCGAACACTTCATCCGGCGGGCCGATTCCCGAGCCGCCTGGACAGCGGGCAATAGCAAAGCGACCAACACGCCGATGATGGCAATCACCACCAGCAACTCCACAAGCGTGAACCCCCGAAATCGAATCCGACTCATCGGTGACTCCTCTAATTTTTGATTGGAGACACGGACCGCACTAGCACAGAACGGCAGTAGAAAAGACCTTCATCGCGGCCCGAAAACCATCGTGCAAAACCCCAAACTTCTCCGCAAACTACAACAAACGCCAGCAAAGGTCAACAACTTTCCTTAAAACCGACGTTTGCAGGGTGGTGTTTCACCTTAACAACCCCCCGGGAACCCTCTAACAGCCCAGCACTGCGGTCTGCCTTAACGCCTTATTCAGCGTTTTCCACACCAGCCGGGCATACGACAGGCTCAGCCGCACGAGCTGCTGCCGCCGCACGTCCAATGTTTGATATTGGCCATTCGGATTCTTGACGAATACGAACGGCAGGCAAATCGCCTTCACTTTCAGCGGCGTGCCCCCTTCGGTGGGCCGATAGACGATGCGCACCACTTCATCCGGCGGCAACACGTGCCCGTCGCAGCTCCAGTGAAATGACGGCACTTCGACCGTCTCGTGCAAAATGCCGACATAATCTCCGCACCGCAGGTCTTCAGCCGCCAGCGCTCTGCCGGCGTCCGTTGCGTATTCTTCGTTGAGGGTAGATGTTTTCATGGGTGTGCGGCGCGGTATTAAACTCGCGCATTCACACCGGACAGCCCACGCCTAGAAAAAGTTCGCGCCACAATCACGCCAGCAGCTTCGTGACCACCTTCCCCGCCACATCCGTCAGCCGGTATTGCCGCCCCTGAAACTTAAACGTCAGCCGTTCGTGATTGAGGCCGATAAGGTGCAACAGCGTGGCGTGAAAATCGTTGATATGGACCGGGTCTTCGACAATCGTGTATCCCAGATCATCCGTTTTCCCGACCGTAATGCCCCCCTTCACGCCACCGCCGGCCATCCAAATGCTGAAGGCGTCTTTATGATGATCGCGGCCAGGCTTGGCGGAAGGGTTGTCGTCCGCGTCCGTTCCCTGCTGCATCGGTGTACGGCCAAATTCGCCACCCCACACGACGAGCGTCTCGTTCAGAAGTCCTCGCTGCTTGAGATCCTTCACCAGCGCCGCCATCGGCTGATCGACTTCCTTCGCCCGCGCGGGCAGACCCCCTTCGATGTTCCCGTGATGATCCCAATCGGCGTGAAAGAGCTGCACGAACCGCACGCCGCGCTCGACCAGCCGCCGCGCGAGCAGGCAGTTGTTGGCGAACGAAGGCTGACCGGGCTGCGCGCCGTACAGTTCGCGGATGTTCGCGGGCTCGTCGTTCAGCTCCATCAGCTCCGGCACGCTGGATTGCATGCGGAAGGCCATTTCGTACTGGCTGATTCGCGTCGCGATTTCGGGGTCACCTACATCGGCAAGCTGCTGCTGATTCAGGGCCTGAATGCCGTCGAGTAGGCGGCGGCGGTCGGTCGGCGTGACGCCGGCCGGATTGGAGAGGAACAGCACGGGGTCGCCCTGGCTGCGGAACTCGACCCCCTGATGCACG
>JANNTN010000743.1:0-21996 GCA_031394445.1 Anatilimnocola sp. | reverse complement strand
CGCCACGGTCAGCGTCAAGGTCGTCGCGTTTGTGCCGAAGGAAATCTCTGGCTCGATCTATGTCGATACGGACAACGTGGCCGAGAGCAAGGTGGCACCATCCCACTCAGTTCCAGTCTCTTCGATCGACCAATTCCAATGAATTTGGTTCGAGTTTCCGAGGGCCAACATGAAGCCATTTTCGCCAGCCGACGCGAGCATCACATTTTTGATGCCGCCCAAATCATGGACGCCGCCATTGGCCTCGTCGGTGCTGATGGCTCCTTCGCCAAAGTTCAGACCGACAATACGGCTGACGTTGGACACGGAGTCGAATGCCGATTGATCGGTCAACGACCACTTCAGATTGAATTGGTTGTCGAGTTGGCTGGCATTCGTGACGATCTGCAGCATCGTTGAGCTATCGACATTGGTCGGGCTCGACGGATTCGAATCCTTACCTGCAGTCAGATAGGCCGGCGCGACTTCCGTCACCGTGTAGCCAGCCGCATTCGGCGGCTTGAGCAGGAAGTTGGCCGGAGTGCTGGGATCGTTGCGGTCGGGGAAGACGTACTTGCCGTCGGCATCGGTCGTCGCGAACAACACAACCGTTTCGCCGAACGCGTCATTACCGGTCAGCGACACGCGGACACCGGCAAGTGGCTTCTCATTCGCGTCGAACACAGCGTCGTTGTCCGTATCGACATAGATCGAGCCAGAGATTTCCTTCGGCACAAACGCGACGACCTTGACGCTGACCGTGGCGGGATCGGAAGTTTGTTGACTCTCGCGAGCCGCACCGCCAACCGCTTCGAAATCGCTGACGGCATAGGTGAACGTATCTGGATCGTTGTCCGCCGTCACCGCTGGTGGCGAGGTGTACAAGATCTGGAAGTTCGCCAATTTCACCGAGCCGCCCTTCGGAGTGGATTGAGCGGCGGTGTTACCGCTGGCGTCGGCAGCCACGCCGTTGACGCGTGTCACCTTGAAGGTTTCGCCCACATCAGGCGACAGGTTGACATTCGAGGCCAACACCACCACTGGCTGATCCACACCGATCTGGCCATCGCGCTTCACACCCAGGAAGTTGAAGGGCAGGACGGTCGGCTTATCATTGACGTCCTTCACGGTGATGCTCATCGTCGCAACATTCGTGTCGCGATTGTCGGCCGACCTGCCACGGTAGGTGAAGGTCAGAGGAGCAACGCCCGCGGGGCGGCTGGTTTGGAAGTCGGCATTCGGCGGCGTGTAGAGGAAGGACTTGCCATCGCCAGCGACCGAGATCGTACCGCGGCTGCTGCCGGTGATGGGGTCGCTGGTGATGTTGCTGACGATTGTGACCGAGGCCAGCGGTGAGTTTTCGGAGGCATCCGCATACGTGGTTACGGCGATCGGCGAAGCAGGGCCTTCGTTGACCTCCACTGAGTTATTCTGAATCGAAGGCGGAGCGGTCACATGGATCGTCACCGTGGTAGCAGCCGACTCGCGAATACCTTCCGGCGACGTAGCCCGCACCTTATACGTGAAAGTGTCGTCGGCAGACGCTTGGTTAAAGCTGGTGGCCGTGTAACTGAACGTGCCGTCGGGATTCAGCGTCAGATTGCCCTTGGTCGGACCCGTGACCAACACGGCGGTCATCACGGCGTAATCCACTTTGCCGAAGTTGTTATCGACGTTCGTGTCGTTGGCCAGCACGCCCGCTTGGCCGTTGGTTGGATTGTTGGGGAAGCCAGTGGCGGCACTGACCACCAGCGGAACTTGCACAGCGCCCGGCGTCGGATCGAACGTGGCCTTGTAGGAATTGCCCGCGCCATCGGCAACGCCCACCGGGGTATCGGCATCGTTGTTGATGCGGATGGTCACTGTGGCGGTGCTATCGGTGCTCGCGTCTTTACCTTCTTCGTGGATGGTATAGGTGAAGGTGATGGGAGTCGTGGGGGTGAAGAAATCGCCCCCCGGTGGCGTATAGCTGAGCGACGTACCGTTGTTTTGGAGCGTGCCCTGCCCAGCGCCAAGAGCGGAGACGGCAACAATCGTCGTGGCGGGGCCAGTCGTCTTGAAGTCATCGGCCAGCACATCGAGCGTCTGAGCGGCGCTGATGCCTTCGAGGAATGCGTAAGAATTGCCAACCGCGAACGGCCGAACGCCCGGATCGAGCAGCAGGTTGACGGTGCTGACAGTTGGCGGGTTGGTACCACCGCCGGTGGCTCCGCCGTCCGTGCTGGTGATCGTAAGCACGTCCGCAGTATTTGAGTTCTGTACGGCCGTGTAGGTCAAGGTCGCTAACGCGGCGTTGACCTGAGCCAGGGTGCCGGTGACCGTGATCGATGGGCCGTCGGTCTTGCCATCGATGTGCAGGGTGCCCGGCACGGCCCCGCTTAGCGCGACCGTGGCCGAGATCGTCGTCGCCGCGGTGCCGGCGTCCACATCGGTGATGGTGATCGGATTGCCGCCCGTGGCGAAGTTGTAAGTGCCGTTGAAGGTCACCACGACGCTGGGGACACCAGAAATGGGCACCGCGTTGAGGTTGTTGACCGGAGCGTCGTTTTGGTCGGGGAACACCACGTTGACCGACTCGGTGTCGCTTTGGGGAGTGCCGAGGGGCTTGCCCGTATTGCCCTGGTCGTTGGCAATAATCTGAATCGTCGCCGTATTTCCACGCTGGTTGGTGGATGTCAGCTTCAGGCCGTTCAGAGCAGCATTGACGTGGTCAGGGGTGCCCTTGAACGTAATCTCGGCGGAATTGTTACCGGCGAGGTTCGTAATGTCGGCGGTTGAACCGAGCGTCAACGTGCTATTGGGGGTAGTTACCCGCACGGTCATGGCCAACTCACCATTCGCTGTTTCGAGCACGTCGTGGTCGAAGACAGTGATGGCATTGTTGTTGTCAACCGAAAAGACAACGTCCACGTTTTCAAAAGCTGCGTTCTGCGCGCCGGGGACAGTTACGATCGGGGGGGCATTCACGGGGTTGACAGTAACCGTGACGGTGCCAACAGCCATATCGTTGGGATTACTGTTGCCCACAATTCCACCCGTGTAGGTGAAGGTGGCTGTCCCGTTGAAATTGAGGATTGGCGTGAAGACGAGCGAGTCGCCGGACTTGGCGACGGTGCCAACGGCAACATTGTTCGATAGTGCTGTCGTATCGAAGGTTTTGATTTCCTTGACCGCGTTCGGCACGCCGGTGACTATGTCGTTGGCGAGTACGGGGATCGATACGGACTGCGCCAGAGGGGTGACATGATTCTCATCAACCGAAAAGCCCGTGTCCGGCGTCGCCGCGTAGGGACCGGAGTTGATCGTGAGCGTAACGCCGTTGAGGATGAACTGATTGCTCGGTGAACCAAATTGAACGAGCGATTTCTCCAATTCCTCGGTCTCACCGGTGCCCGGATCGATGAAGTTGTCATTGCCATAGACCAGCGTGTTGTGCTTCGGCCGCAACATGTCGTCCTGGCCTTGCTGCCCATCACCCAGCGGATCGGGAGAGAAGAGCACTTCATCGACGCTGCCCGTGGGCAAGCGTGCGATCATGTGAATTCTAAAGACCGGCACGGTACCACGGCCCAAACCGAACAACCCCGTGAAACCGCCGACATCGTTGATGCCATAGCCCGCAACAAAATCGGCGGAGTGATCGACCGGATACGTCTGGCTGCCATCCGCGCGAGTCTCATACTGCACGGCGGCCAAGTGGTTCGTGGGATCGCCGCTGATCAGCTCCGAGACGGTGACATCACCGTTGTTCGAAGTCATATTAGGCAAATTTACATTGTTAATGCCCTGGAAGATGACGACGTACACGCCGGTGCTGCCATCGTAAATTACTTTGGCGCCGTTGGCGGTGGCGCTGCCAAACAACGTGAGGTTGAGTGCGCTCTTGATATTGGCAGTCGTAACCGTCGTATCAATAACGGGCGTGCCATTCTCCAGTTTCGTGGCAATTGGAATGTCGGCAGTCGTGCCTGTAATGTTCGACGAGTTCGACGGCAATGTGAGCTGGAACGGCACTGGCGTGCTGCCGTCCGACACGTCCGTGAGAATCAAAATAGCCTGATTCTCATTCGTAAGAATTTCGGCGTTCGTGGTGTCATACAAAATATCGGAGAATGCGGACTGAATACCGCGCACCGCCTGCTTAGGCGGGCTGGTTCCTGGCTCGGTCCGCGCAATGCGGAGATCCTGGCCAATCAGTTGCACATAAAATTCAGTGTCCTTGCGAATCGTTGCCCTGCCACCGGAGCTAATGGAGTTGCCGTTGGCATCCAAAATCTGCAGCGTGTACTGGGCCTTGTTCAGCGGGTTGCCGGCTTCACCCTCGGCATTGATATGGTTGATCACCGACAACACGTCGCCAGCCGTGACGTGCCCATCGGCGTTCACGTCCACATACCTGGTGGAGGCTTCACCTTCGCCCGCCGATTGTGGCAGCGAGTGGGATCCTTCCGCGTTGATCTTGTTGATGATCGTCAACACGTCGTTCGGAGATACGGATCCATCCGAGTCCACGTCCGACGGCATTGAGTAGTTGTGGAAAGCCATCATGTCCGCCGCCATCAGCGTGCGGGGTTCTAGCCGCTCGGCGAAGAATCGACGGCGAGTTAAATTCTTGACAGCCGCATTGCGGTTCCTGCGCGAGGAACTTTTTGATGCAGCGGCACGACGGGCCAAGCGACGAGCGTAATTCATAACGATTCCGTAAAAAGAAAAATGCCTCTGTTCCGATTTGCCCGGCGAATAAAAACCGACGCTGATTCCTACGAGCCAGCGCCAGCGTGCCTCCTACCCGCCCGGCGGACCCTGCCAATTGGCACCCAAATCGTTCATCCGCGTGGACTTGCGACTCTGCGAGGTGAATCTAGCTGCGGTAGCGGATGTCAAAAAATTCCGTTAGTGACAATGCCCCAAACTAATTGGGTTGGGTAAACTTTGCAATCAATTTGCATGGACATTGCGGCATTTTTTTCGGTTGCACCGGCCGATCCGCCGAAGTCCAGTTTTCCCAGGGAAATGACGATTTTTGACATACCAACTAACGCAGAATCCACCATTTCGGGTGGTCTATTGTGTGTACTGTTGATCTTCAGCCAGGGAGCCTAACAGGTCTTCCCAGCTTTCCTCATCGCTAGACTCGCTACCCGACTTCAACGTCTTGCTAGCGGTCAGACAGAGCGAGTCCTCTAACGACTTGGACGCACGAAGGGCGAGAAGCGCTGCATCTTCAGCGGATGTTTCGCCCACAATTTGTTCGATAGCCAGCGCGGCAACCGGAGTTTGGTCGCGAACTTCGAGAACCACGCTCGACGATGCCAACAGCACCGGCGGAATGATCAGGTCGGTCGCGGCAGCGCTTGCAGCAGTGTTTGCGGAAGTGGCCTCACCCTCGAAGCTGGCAAAATTTCCGGTGTTGACCGAGCCGGCTTCGCCACCAGTTGTTGTGAGGCTGTTCAAGTAGTTGATGATTGCGTTGACGTCCTCCGCGACCATTTGCTGGTCGCCACCATTTGGTGGGGAGGTATCGACATACAATGACTTGCCCGGGCCAAGTGCGGGATTGGGAATCGGCTGTTGGCCGAGCGCCAAGGGTCCGCTCCCCTTGGCATTGATGTAATTGATGATGGTGAGCACGTCGTCCGCCGCAACCACGCCGTCGTCGTTGACGTCGAGTTCGTTGCGGGGGAAGCCGTTTTTGGGATTCTGGAATGGACCACCGGAGACCAGGATTTGTTTGTCTTCCACTTCGCCGTCGGGAACCTGGCCGTTGACCAGCACATAGTTGGGGCTGTTAACGCCCGTCGGCGAGAGGCGGAAGCGGGCGAAAGTATCCCCTTTGGTCGTCGAGGCATCGCCAAACGAGTAAGTGAACGTGGTTGTGCCGTTGAACACCTCGTTGGTGCCGTTCACCGTGTTCTTGAGCTCGATCTTCTCGCCCGCATCGAGCCAATCCTTATCGCGGTTCAAGTCGAACCAGGCATCCAGCCGTCCCGTCATACCCGACGGGATGCTGGCGGTGACCGTGATCGTGTTCACGATCGTTACGGTGCGGCTGGGCGCGGGATTGCTGGCAAAGACGACTCCATCGCTGAACAAATTCGGCGAGGCGGGCGGCGGATTGTCGCTGTCGGCCGTGGCGTTCGCATTCTGCACCGCGTCCGATTCTTCGCTGATGCCCGTGCCCAGGAAGTAGCCATCCTGAACCACGTGCGCCGCGCCGCTATCGATCAATTTGCTCGGGTAGGTATCGGGGGCATCGCCAAAATCGAAGAGCGTGCCGACGAAAATGGAGAACGCGACTTCGCCCGTATCGCGATTGGCGGCCAGGGGATTGCCAGCCAGATCGAAGATACCGGGAGTGAGCGGAGCGCCCTGGGAATCGACGGCACCGAGCGCGTTGTTGTTCAGCGTGATGCGATAGGTGTAGTTGAGCGGCCAAATACCGGCCGATGGCGAGAAGATTACTTCGTCCTTGGCCGCGTTATACACAAACTGATAATCGGGGCTCACGCCGAGCGCCGCGGCAGCGAACTGATTGTTCAGAACCACGCCATCTTGCGTGATGACAAACTGCGATCCGTCTTTGAGTGGATCGACGGTAAAGTCATCGATGCCGACGCCATCGTCCGAGAGTTTGATCACGAACTGAGTCAAGTTCTCGTTGCGGATGGCGATGTCGTTCGGGTTGCGGTTACGATCGCGGAACGGGTTGTTTTCGTCGTTGTCCACCGGTTCTTTGATCGACACGTTCGGACTGGTGAAGTCGGCCCGTTCCACGGCCCCGCGTTCCTTGAACACATTCTGGCCAAAGCCCGGCGGCGGATCCTGGTTCGGATCATCCACGCGCAACTGGCCATAAATGTCGCGGTCTGGCACCAAAATCGGTGACTGCGGAATCCCGATTGCCGATTTCACGGAAGCGATCGACGGCCGATCGGCCAGGGAATTCAACGCGCTGTCGATCGCCAGCGAGTTTTTCGCGGGATAGAAATTGCGATTCGCCGCGTTGATGAACAGCGGGGCGTTGGCTGCCAACAGGATCGGATTGCTGCCCGTGCTGCCGCCTTGCGGGACATCCAACTGATTGTTGGCGTAGAGGTTTGCACCCAGCACGGTGGTGGCAGTCGAGGACGCGTCCACGGAAATGCCCGTCGCCGTGTTCGCCACGATATTGTTCAAGAGCGACGGCCCCGCGTTATCCGTTACCAAAATGCCGACGCCGTTCGGAGCAAAACCGCCATACACCGTATTGTTCACGATCCGGCCAAACGGCACCGCGGCCGTGGGAACCGCCTGGCCATTCACGACTGCGTTGGCATCGCCGCTGTATTGAATTCCCGCCAAGCCAGAGTTGCTAACGATGTTGTTCGACACCGTGATACCCGGAACCAATCGCTCGGTATTGAGCGTCGGCAGGTTTCGCACGCCGCCGGAAGAGGGATTGTTCGTGCCCGCTTGCCGCGGCGCGGCATCAATCAAGATGCCCACCTGAGACGAAGCGAATATTTGATTCATCTCGATCTGCACGTGCCCCTGTTGGCGATCGAGATTGGTATCGCCACCCCGCGTGAAGCCGGGGAACAAGGTATCGATGAAATGAATCTGCGCGAACGAATTCGGCGGCGGGATCGTGGGCGCAATCGGCGGCGTGACCGCGTTGGGATTGGTGGACTGGTGGAGTGAATCGTCCTCGTAAATGTCGCCCACGCCCAACTGCGGCGTGGGGAAGCGAATATCGTCGATGAAGACCTTGTCTTGCGCCACCAAATTTTGCGGGTCGCTATTATCCTTGTCGTAGGTCCAGCGGAAATTGTGGAAACCCGCGGCAACCGGAACCGTAATCGTTTCGAATCCCAGGTTGCCCGACCATTCGGCATTTTGCGGCGTGGCAAGCCGAACACCATCCACGTGCGTGAAGGTTGCCAGCCGGCCATCGACGAATAACCGCAGCACGTCGCCCCGTTTTTGCGTGGCAGGGTTGGCCGCTTCGGTATCGACGGAGCGGGCAAACGTCAAATTGCCGCCACCTGTCGTCAAGCTGACCGACAGGCCGGAGCTTTGGCCGTTCGTAATCCTGCCACTGGCAGCGCTAAACGAACCCGCACTCGCCGAATTCGAGATCGTCCACGGTGCGTCGTCGTTAAAGCCCCACTTCAATCCAGAACCGGTGAAGTTCTGGGTCTCGAAGCTCTCCACCGGAATCGGCGTGGTCAGCCGTTGATCGGGAATCAGCCGATCATTCGTGTCCAGCAGCAGAATCGGGGTTTGTGAATTTTGAGAGTAGTTTTGAACATTCAAAGGCCCGTTGTCGCTGAGGCCATATTCGGCCGCACGGCGAATTTCGAGCTGATACGGGCCAGACAGCACCTGCGTGGGCAGCGGGTTGCCCGGATCATAATTCCGCGGCTGCGTCAGGTTGTTTTGCGTCACGTTCAAGAACGACGTATTGTTCGTAGGCGCGTTGATCACCATCTCGCCGCGTTCCGCAGGGCCAATGATGATGTTATCGACGTAAAACCCTTCGTGGTCATTGTTCTGCCGTTCGTCGATGCGCACTGTCTTGCCAAAGCCGTCCTCAAACAAATACTCTTGGCCTGGCGCCACGACGACCTGCGACGGCGGGAAGACCCCACGTTGATTGCCGGCCACACCATTTTGCGGCCACGGCGACAAGCGACCGCTGGGATCGGGCATCTGCCCTGCCGTGCTGAAGTCGAACCGAAGCTGTAGATTCGTCATCCCCGCGTAGCGGGACAAATCGACACGGGCCTGGCGCCACTCCGCCGTGTTGTCGTGCATCAATTGCACTTGCTGCCGCGGGTTCGAGGGCAAAATGCTCGTCGAGGACGATACAAACGTTCCCAGTTCACCTTCGCGAACATTGCTGTTCGAGTTGTCCAACGTGCTATTGTTCGTGGCCAACAGATCCCAGGTGACATAACCATACGCGATGCTGAACAAATCCCCGACCGTAGGAGTGGTAGGCGCTCCGTTGACCGTGAACGCGTCACTGAACTTGAAAGTCCGCGTCGCACCGATGTAATCAGTGATCATCCGCGTCTGGCCGTTTAGTGGTCCGCTGGTGAACCGCAGCGCTTTGCCAGTATAAAACCCGTCCACGCCGCTCAGTGTCGAACTCGATGACGAGCCGCTGAACTCGGACGCGGTCGCGGTCGCGTTCGGATCAATCACATTGCCGGAAACGTAGGGACCGCCGGTGGAATCGAACCGCGTGAACGGACCGACATAGACTCGGGCACTGTCACGCATCAGACCGTCGCTCGCCAAGCTTTGGAAATTCGCGTCTTGGGTCCCCAGAAAATAGTCGAAATAGAAGGTTGGCTTGTCGGTTGCCGCCATGTTGGCCAAGCTGAACTTGTCCGTCGCCAAGCTGCCATACGCCCCAACCGGCAGGTTGTAACTGGCGGTGCTAAATCGCGAATTGGTCGAAAGTTCTTGTTGGGTGAAATTGCTTCTGATGCCGTACTGCCCGAAATTGGCGGGCACATTGGCATTTCCCGATCCCAGCGCAGGATTGTTGCCGTTATTATATGCTGGGTAGCTATTCACGTCGTACCCATTGGAGAAGTTCCGGTTCCACGGCTCCCAGCCGAAGTACATGCTGGCGTTGATGCTATCCTGCTGGCGACCTGATGCCGGAAAACCGATGCTGTTGCTGTCGGTGGTTTGCAGGCCATTGGCTCCGCCCATGTCGTGGCCCGGATCGTTTTGCCGCCGGTACGTGGGGTGCCACAGATTGAAATCAAACGGCGAAAATGCCAAACCGGTAATCGGCACGAAGGGTTGCTGGCCCGGCTGCGAATTAGGCGAGATAACGCTGCTGGCACCCGTCAAAATGGCGGTCGAATCGACAACACCATCGCTATCCGTGTCAAAAATTTGCTGCGGATTGCCGAAGTTGTCGAGGGCCGTCAAGATGCCGGTGTCGGTGATCGCAAAGAACATGTTCGCGAATCGGCCATCTTCTAAGTTTTTCGGGCCGGGCGTCAACGCGGCAAAGCGCAATTCTGATCCCGAGAGCGTCTTGCCAGGATTGAACGGATCGGGCAACGAGACGGGTACCGTGACCGCCGGGATACCATTCCCTAAGCTGATATTCCGCAAGAACTGCCCTTGGTCCGTCACACCAAACAGATTGCCGTTGTTGTTTCCAAACGCCAAGCCCATTGTGAAACCTGGCGTATCCGAGGCTCCCGTCAATACGACAGGGTTGTAAGCCTTGCCGGTTGTCGATATGGGCGAATCGGTCAAAGCCACAATGGTGGTGCCGAGTCCCGAAGCCAACGTAGCCTGCACCAGTTGCCCTTGAGGAACTCCTTGCCCGGGCGGCACAAAAAAGCCGTTAATCGCGTTGATCACGTCTTGAGCAGTGGAAGCATCGCTACCGCCGGCCAACTGAACATTCGTTATCTGCGTGCCCGAAATGATCGCCCCGGGCTGATTCGGCGTGACCGTGATGATCCCCTGATTGAGCGGATGCGAGTTAATGGCGGCCGCAAACTGCCCGGCCGTTGTGCCCAGCGTGCCCGTGCTTTGCTGAAAGCTCGTATCGAGTGTCACGGTGATGGTGTTGTTGTTCAGACCACCATAATTCACGAGCGGCCCGGAACCTTGCCGATCGGCTCGCGAAATCAAGATGGTAATTTGGTTGCCCTGCGCACCTGTCCGATTAATTCCGGACTCGAAGAGGATGTCCGTCGAGGGTGGAGACCCTCCGGCTCCCGAACCAGCGAACGTTCGCGTGGTAGCCGCGTTCGAAAAATCCAGGTTCATATCGACCGACAAACCAACCGGCGCTGTGTTGAGCGTCACGCGCGGCGGCAGGGTAACCCGCGTCACCGGATCGAAACCGAAATGACTGGCCGTGAACTGAATCTGCGTGCCGTTGGCCGCGGCACCGAGCAGGATGCTGCGAAACGCCAAAGTGACCGGCGGGGTCGGATTGACCGCTGGCGAGGCCGTCACGAAATCGGTCGAGCTCGTCGCCGCGGTCGCATTGGTGATTAATCCCGATAAGCCCCACGGCTGGCCCGTCACAAATGCCGCGCTGCCCGACTGCGGATCGGCCTGGTACAGCCGCGATGCTCCCGTCGCAAAGTCGGCGACCGCATAATACAGCGAAGTATTTTGCAACCCGTTGACTGGCGATCCGCCCCAGGCAAAGGCATCTCCGCCATTGCTCGTCAGGTTTTGACTGCTCTGGACAGTCGGCGGGATGACCGGCATGGCGGGCGAGTCGGGAATGCTGTCGTTCCCAACCGCCGTGGCATTGCCGACGCCCGTGTCCACCAAAGTAAGCCGACCAGCGGTTCCATTGTTGACCGCGAAAATACTCTCGTACCCGAACAATTCGCCGTCCCCTCGGAATGCGATATCGTTCACAGCCGTCGTAGTAGCGCTTCCCGTTCGCAGGACCGTGGTCTGGAAATAGAACGCTTCCAATCCGCCAAAGCCGTCGCTGCCTCCCGCGAGTTGCAAGGGGGGCTGCGTCGGCGTGTTGCCTTGGCCATCTGGTGGCGGATTAGCGATATCGACGCCACCGCCACCCTGCGCGATGCTGATGGTGATTAACTGCCGCGCTGCGTTGGCCCCAGGAGTATTGCTCGACCGCAGGAAGTTAATTAGATCCTGGGCCGTGGTCCCGCCATTGGGCGCGTGCTGCGTCGTATCCAGCACAATATCAATCGTGTTCTGGCCCGCGAAGTTGACGACGTTGTTTCCGTTTACCGTGAAAAGTGGTCCGCCACCCTGTGCGACGCGGTCCACTCGGGTGAAGTTCAAACGAGTGTTGTTGCCCTGAACTCCCAATGCACTGGCCGCGAAGACCATGCTTAATACGCCGGGCGTATTGCTACCACCTGACAGGAACAGCGGCGTGTACGATGGTGGATTCGGTGTCGCATTCGCGATGTCCACGCCAAAGTTGTTGAACGAGAGGACGATATCTTGATCGACTCGGTTGGCGAGATTGGGCGGATTCGGATTCGCGATCGCAATCGCCAACTCTTCGATGGTCGTGCCATTGAATGCCTGGCCATTAGCGATTGCATCCGCGGCGGTGTCGAGCGTGATATCGATGAGCGTAAAACCACTGAAGACATTTTTTACAATGCCCACCCCCGGCACTCCGGCCAGGGTGCGGTCCGCCTTGAAAAAGCGCAGGACGATATTGTTACCCTGCGTGCCCGGTGCCACGGCGGTGAATGTTCCCAATACCGACTGTCCACCGCCCGTGCCCGTATCAAAATCGGTCGTGGCCGAGGCATTGCCCTGAGATACCGTTGTGGACTGGAAATCCGTGCGCGTGCTGGCATACGCCAAGCCCACCGTCGGATCGACGCTGAATAGCTGGTTGGGCGTCGATACGAACATCTGCGCATCCGCCAACGAAAACGGGCGGATATTCGCCTTCAGCGACTGGATATTCTTGGTGTCGATCAACGTCGAGGAGGGCTGTGGCAGTACATTTCCCGTGTCGGGATCGATATACGCATTGCCCGCAAACTCGGCCGTTCCACTGCTCGTGATTTGGCTGATGTTCCGCAGCTCCAGCGGATCCTCCACCACCCGCGCCACCGACTCGACGGGCTCCACGCGGACGTTCGAATTCGTGGGCGTGGGCAAAAACGCTTGATCGAGCACTTGCGGCATCATCCGATCGCTGGAAACGGCGACGAAATACGACCGCGTTTGCCCGGGAACGACCGCCGGCAACTGCGCTGGCCCGATGAACGCATCATGCTTGCCAAAGGTGCCGCCGGCCGTGTTCGAGGTCTGCGTCCCTTGATCGTCGCGGACATCCGAATCGCGGCCAATCAGAATCAAGCGGCCGTTCTGATCGAACACCGACAGCGTCGTGTCGGCTCGCGACAAGCCATCGCCATAATCCAGATCAAAAATCGTGGACCAGGTCTTCTGGCCGTCGGTGTAGTTGGTCACGTAATTCAGCAGGTCGAAATTCAGATCGAACTGGTACCAATCGACGTCCGTCGCGCTCGACAGATTGCCGCCGACGCTCAGCACATTGCGATCGGTCCTGAGCAGATTGCCGATATTCTGAGCGCCGCTCTGGGTATCGTTGTTCCTGTTCGCTTCCACCGTTTCGCCGGTTAGTGGCGAATGATTCGGCAAGCCAATCACTTCGATCGCATTCGTCGCGTAGCGCAGGTCTGAGAAGCGAATCGTGGAGCCCGGCTTTTCGTCTTTCTGCTGCAAGCGAACCTGCAGTTGGTACACGCCGCTCGTCTGCCCCGGATTCAGCGTGTTGCCTTGCTCGCCCACGAAATCCTTCGGCTGGCTGCGCACGCGAATAAAGAACGGCGAATCCTTGAGCGGCTGGCCGTTGGCCGCGTTCGGCAGGATCAGCCGCATGATCGGGTCGCGGGTCGTCGTTACCAGCTTGCTCCACGTGCCGCCCGACACATAGGTGCCGTTGCCCAGCGAGCCATTCAGCACGAAGCGGTCCGTGTCCACCTTCGTGATGGTGAAAATGCCATTGGCGCTCGTCGTGCCCACAACATCCTTGATCTCAACTCGGTCGCCCGATGCCAATCCGTGACCGGGGCTGCGGATGACAATCGGAAAACTGTTCGTCACGCCCGGCTCGACCAACAGCGGCGGATTCGGCGGATCGTTGGGCGGATTGATGTCGAACAGGCTTTGGATCGTGCCCGTGGCCGCGATCCGCGTCGCACCCACGTTCGTGGAAAAGGTATCCCGGCCGTTGTAGGGGTCTTTGTTGAACGACCGAACCAGATTCGGATCGGCTGTAAAGTTGGTCAAACCGGGATCGGTTGGCGTCAACGGATTATGAACATCGGTAACGTCGGGAGTCGTGTCCGTCGCCCGGGCCAGCACTTCTCCGTCGGAATTCACCAGCTCGACCATCGCGTCGAGGCCATACGATGTCCGATCGATATCCACCCAGACTTCCGTGCCGCTATCAGCGTTGAAGCTATAGACATCGACATCGGCCGGGTTGTCGTAGGCGATCGTGCCATCCACCTGGAAGCCCAGCCGCCGCGTGTCGTCGCCCGCTTTGAGGCTGGGCGCCAAATTCCCCAGGAACTGGGCGTTCTGCGGTGTCCGCGAGAAATCGACCGCCGTAATGTCTGCGTTGACGCCAATGCTGCCGTTTTCCCGTTCGGTGGTCTGGCCGACGTTACGGTCGTTGCTGAATTGATCGAGCTTCAGGCCGCGCCAATCGCCCGCTTGAGCACCGACGCCGAGGGCTTGATTCACGATCGAGCTGACCAGCACCTGGCTAAAGATCTGCGCGGTTTGTGCGCTGTTGGAGATTTGGTTGATGTCACCCACGATGCCGCCCGTGGCATGCACCATGTCCGCGTAATCGGGAATCGACGTATCAAACGAGAATCCAAACCGCCCGTTGGCCGATAGCGTGAAGCCGCCGGTCCCGTTGTCGGAATAAGCATTCTTGAACGAGTCGATCGCCAATGCCCGCTGGTTAGTAGCAGTCACAATTTGTGGCGCTAAAATTCCTTCGAGCTTGTATCCTGCATTTTGCAGGCCGACCAACGTGGTGTTGTAGGTTAGCGAACTGGTGACGACATCGCGATCTTCGTTGGTCACCAAAATCACGAACTTGGCCGCATCCACGCGGGGCTGATAGCTCTTCAGCGCTAAATCCATCGCCGCATAGCCATCCTCGGTCCCGCCGGTGGTCACCAACCCCTGAGCGGCCACGCCATACTCCGCCGCGGTGCCGAAGGGTGCGTTATTGGGCCCCACCGTGATGACGTGCCCCAGATTTGTCGTTCCCCCTCCTGCGAAGCCCAGTAACGCGAATTGGTTGCCGCCCGCGGGGGTGTTGCCCAAGTTTTTGGTCAAGAGACCATTATCAAGGTCCGCGATGAATTGAATCGAAAACTGCTGGGCAAAGAACATCGACGCCGATTCGTCCATGACGACGATCACGTCGGCATACGGCGGATTGTCCACTACGCCACTGCAAATGCCGCTGTTCAGCGTGTCGTTCATCGGCAGGCCATCGGGCGTGAAGCCCGAGCCGACGCTGCAATCCGCTAGCGATGTCATGACCACCGGAAAGCCGGGCTGGCCGATGACCTGGAGCGTGCCGCCGATGCGATCGGCAATGTCCAGCGGCGTGCCGCTGGCGGTGATTCCCGCGCTGGGCCCCGACGCCTTCACCACCAGGCTTTGATTCGATTCGCTTTGCAGCCGGATGCCGCTATACACCTGATGGTTGGGAACGACGATCTCGTCGAACAAAATATGCGTGATGTCGGTGTCGTCCCACACGGTTTCGGTGGTGAGCGTGCCGCCCCGCACCACCATGCCGTTGGCGCGGTTCAAGTCCAGACGGTTGTCCCGCACGAATGGCCCATAATTGCCCTCCGAGCCAGGCACCAAGTTGAGTGGCCCTGTCGATTGGCCCCAATCGCGCTGCGCGGTGGCTTGCAACGCGTTGGCATTGATGCTGATCACCGGGCCTTGGTTGTCCCGGATGATGTTGCCGGCCACGATCGGCTGCGCGCCCCGCACGAAGATCGTGGCGTCGCCGTTGAGGCCGCGCCCATTGCGATCCGTAATGCCGCCCCCCGCGCCGTTGAACTGAAACACGCTGTTGACGATGCGCGCGTCGGCCTGTTGCACTTCCACGGCGTTGAAGCTGTCGAACCCGCCTTCGATCGGCACCGAGCCGCCGCCGTAAAACACCCGCGCCTGCGAGATACTGCCCGTCGAGGCCGGCCCAAACACCAGGCCGGCCCAATTTCCCGTGCTGGCCACACTCGCGGTTCCGTCGCGATTCGTGTCGAACGTGCCGCCGGCACCATACCTGTCGTCCTTCACCGATGTAAAGACGATTGGCAAGGTTTGTGTTCCTTCCGCGATGAACTGGCTGCTGATCTGCGTTTCGATGCGGGCTCCACCCAGCTTGATCGTCAGGCCCGGATCAATTCGCAGACGGCCATCCGTCAGCGTCGTTGTCGTCCGATCCGAACCGGGCGAAACCGATCCGCCGGGCGTTCCCGCAATTTCAATATTCTCCGTAACAATGTGGACGATGTCGGCGTCGTTCCAGCGGGTCGGAACATCCACATAGTCGATCGGGCTGCCCGCCAACGTGCGCACGCGAACGAACATCCCGTTCAGCGAGTTGTTCACGACCCGGTTGTCGTGAATGTCTGGTCCAATCCGGCGATCGTCGAACGCCACCAGCGCACCTGTTACGCTGGACAACCCATCGTCATCGAACGTATTGGGGCTCGCCGAGAGGGCGGCGCTCGCGCTCTGTTGAATCGTGTTGTACGAAATCGACGGCCGCGCCGCGTCCATATAAATGGGGTCGTACACCTCTTCCACGGAATCCACGCTCACCTTGCCGCCGCCATACGTCATCGTCGCGTTGTTGACGTAGTTCAAAAACACGGGCATCGCCAGGTTCAGCGGGTTCGTCGGGCTTTGATAGTCCCGCTCGTGATCCGAATCGTTGCGATACACAATCCCGCCGTAGTCACCACCCATCGCGCCCGCCGACGGTCCGTCGTTGTCGCCGCCGACGGAATCGTCGGCATAGGACGTGAATACCACCGGCGTTTGCGGGGTTCCCAGCACCTGAATCGCTCCGCCACTCCGCGAGACCAAGCCTTGGGGCGTGGTGCCCGCGTTTAAGTTCGTCCGCCGCAGCTTGAACGCCGCCCCCGCGTCAATCATCACCGTCACATTCTTCGGGACTTGAAAATCTCCACCGTCGGCCGATAGCGGCTGCGTGCGGTTCGCATCCTTGAAGCCGACGAGATAGGGGTTGTCGTCGGTGAAGGTGTTGATGTTCCCGTCGGTTCCGCCGTTGCCCACGATGCGAACTACGGTCTTGCCGGAGTTGCCCGCTCGCGTCAGGGCTGCCGCCAACGTGTTGTACGGGCTGCCGATCGTGCCCAGGGCAGCGTTCTGTGCCAGATTTTGATTCGCCGTCGAGACTTTATCGACATAGACCGTGTTGGTGGTGGTGTTTCCTTGGAACCAGAATTGATAGGTCCCACCCGGGTTGTTCTCTGCGTCGCCGTCAAACGACACGCCGGTGGCGTCCCGCATCGACGTCGTTCCACCGTCCGGCTTTATCGAAACGGCCAGGCTATAAGCGCCCTGGGTCCGTCCGCCAAAGCCCGACCCGGAAATGGTCGGATCGAAATCCGTGTTTCCGACGCTGGTGACGGCCAGATAGTACGTCCCCTTCGCCAAACGCACTTCCAGGTACGAATCGTTGCCGTAATAGTCGTCGTTCCGCGCGATCTGTGTCCGCGTTTTGCCGTCCTCGGACTCTTGGTACAGCGTCAGCACCGTGTTGAGCAGGCTGGAATTTGGCAACCGCTCGGCGATTGTCTCGCTGCGAAACGTGCCCGCTTCGCTGACCGTGAATTGATACAGGTCGATGTCGCGATTTTCGGGACGATGCACCGTTTGGCCATAAACAATGTCTGCGTCGCCAGGAAACACCGGCTCGGCAGTCGCGTTATTCACGGCCTGCGACGGAACTTCTCCGCCGCCCATCACGGTGAAGGCCGGCGCCTCAAAATTATCGCCCAACCCCAGCAAATGGCCAACCTGATGCATCACTGCCTTGAAATACTCGCCGCCGTAAGGGCTGTCTTCCCAATCGACTAGTGCATTCACCAGCGCCAGCCCATGGGAAACATTCATGAGCGTCCACGTGCCGCCGCCAAAATAGGTTCCGTTGCCTTGCGACCTGCCCAAATCGTCACTCAAAAAGAAACGATCTTGATCGACAACGGTTACTTTCCATACGCCGTTGGCGGTGGTCATTCCCTGGGAGCCGCTGATTTCAATAAACTGTCCCGTCGTCAAACCGTGGGCCGCGGTGGTAACCACGATTTGATTTCGCTGCGTGTACGAAAAATACGTATCGATGGCGGCCGTGATATCGTTGGCCCTTCCCCAGGTGCCGCCGCCGCCGTAGGGATTGTTGCCGGTCGAGTTATTCAGCGAAAAGCGATTCGAATCGAGGATGGTGACCGTCCAAACTCCGTTCGCGGCCGTGTTTGCCAGCACTCCATTGATCTTGATCTTGTTCCCATCCGCCAATCCATGATTGGCACTAGTAATCACGATCGGCGACTCATTGCTGGCATCCGTCACCAAGTGCGTGAACATGTCGGTCGCATCGGCCTTGCTCACAATGCTGGGAACGCCCGAGATGCTGTTCGTGCCATTGTTCGTATTGCCCGTTCCCGTGGAAATCGTCGGAGCGATAGCCCGCGGGTCACCCGTGGCAATCGTCATATCCGCAATCCGCGAGTCCGGCACTTCGACAAACTGCACACCCAAGTAACGGCTATACAATTCCAGCGCCTCGCGCGTGCGCTGCTTTTGCGGCTCCGTAATGGCGTTGCTGAATTGCTGGCCCTGTGGCGTATATCCATAAACCTGCTGAAAATCGTACGTGATGGTCTCGATCCCGGAAACCGGATCGGGCAACCGACCAGGAACCGTTGTCAAGTGACCCTGAAACGGAATATTCCGTTCGCCGGGAGCGTCGCCGGCTCCCGGCATTTGCACGTAATATTGCTGGGCCAGATCGGGGCTAGGAGTGATGGCGGCTCCCGCGATCGTGCGGCCGGCGGTTCCAATAACACCCAGCACCGTGGGCGAGCCAAAGCTCGAATTATCAAACGTCAGCGTGTCATCCAGCGTTGCCGACAAATCGGAGAAAGACACTTTGATCGAGTACGCCCCGGTTGCCGTGCCACCCGTTCCCGATTCCACGTTCGGGTCGTAGTTGATGTTTCCCGTCGAAGATACACCGACGTAATACACGCCTCGGGGCAACGCTATACCGCTGACCGTGTCAGCGACACCGTTACCCACGGCATCCACAAACGGCAGTGCCGCGACGGGAGTGCCATTCGCCTCAAACAGCCGCACATAGGTATCTAGGCCGTTCGTGGGTGCCACATTGATGCCGAAATCGGTCACCGCCGTTTCCAGCTCAAAGCGATACAAATCCACATCGTTGGCTTGCGCGACCAGCAGCTTCGGATTGTCGCCAATAAACGCGGCCAGCGATGTCGCCATGCTGTTGCCGATATGCTGCGCGGTGGTGATCCGATCGTTCGGCTCGGTCGTTGCGCCAACCTCCAGCTTGAACGTGCTACCCGGGTTGCCGATGCCACCTTGTATTGCGCCAGCGGCAAAAGTCAAGGTTGCCTTGGGCTGATGCGTTACCGTCGCCACCAGTCCCGCTGGGTTGCGGGCCACGAGCGCCGCATTGGTCGTTGCCGCCGCGCCCGAGAACGTGATCGTGAACGGGCCGCCGTTCGCCCCCACCACCGTGGCTTGTCCGGCCAGGCCCTGAATCGAGTTCAAAGCCGACTGCACGCTGGCTACAGTTGTTCCCGAGGCACCCGTCGTCACGGTCAGCGGGCTCGTCGCGGTAACTCCATTGAACGAAAGATTCGTCGTGCCGTTGGCGACTAGACCCAGCGTTTGGGTAGTCGTAGTCACCGTCACGTTCGTCGTGTTGGCCCTGATCAACGAGCTAACCGTGCCAACCGCCAAATTGCTGGTTGTGATCGTGAACGGACCGCCGACGGGCCCTGATACGGATACCTTTCCGGCCAGCGCCGGAATCGTGTTCAAATTGTTGGCGATCGCCGCCGCCGATGTCGCACCGACCGTTCCGGTCGTGATCAACAGCGGCGACGAAGCATTAACACCATTGAATGAAAACAATGTACTCCCAGTCGTGACCAAAGTGACCGTCTGCGAGCTTCCCGTGACCGTCGCCGACGGCACCACATTCGCCACCAGCGTGACATTCGTCCCGGCCAGTGCATTGATGAATTGAATGTTGTACGGGCCGCCCGCCGGCCCCGTCACTGCAACTCGGCCATTGAGGGACGGAATGGAATTCAAGTTGTTGAGAACCGACGCCGCCGCTCCCGAACCGCCGCTAGCCGGCAGATTCGTAGCGTTCACCGTGGTCGTCGCCGAGCCCGCGGTGCCCGTGCCGATCGGATTGAATAGCACGCTGGCGCTGCGGCCCGTAAACGCGCCCACAAACGAAATATCGAATTGCTCGATAATTCCCACGCCGCCCGGGCCCGCAGTGACCGCCACATTGCCCTTCAGGGCCGGGATCGCGTTGAGCACGTTCTGTACATTCGCGACCGTCGCCCCGCTCGCGGGAATCGGCCCCGTCGTAGCGCCGTTGATTGTCAGTGTGAAGCTTCCGGTGTTGGCGCTCCCCGCGCTGGTCACCGTGACGCGCGTCGATTGATTCGAAACGGTCAGCGGGCTGCTCGCGGCCGTCCCATTGAACGACAACAACGTCGCCCCGCCCGAGACCACCGCCAGCGTGGCGTCGTCGGAATAGGTAATCGACTGCGGCAACGTGATGCTGCCCGTCGTCGAGTCAATCAGCCGATAATATCCCGGCTTCGTCACGTCCGAAGTGTTCATTTGCTGATCGAAATACACGTCGATCGTGTTGGCACTTTGCTGCAAAATGTTGTTCGCGCCGCGCACGATCGGCTGCGGCACGATGGCATCGATCTTCGCGCCCGTATCCAGCGAGAAGCGAATGCTCGTATTCGGACGCGACGGATCACCACTGTTGAACGGGTTGCCGGTCGCATCCTTGACCGGGCTCCAACTCGGATTGAACGGGTCACTCGCGCCCACCAACGTCACGCTGTAGAGGTTGTCGGGCAGCGTCGCCGCAAATCGCATCACCACTTCGCGGGCTGTGTCTCCCAGCCCCAGAAACCCCGGCGCAATCGCCTGATCGTCCGTGTTACCCAAAATGCGATCGTTACCTGCGCTCGTCAGGATGAACCCGTTCTGCAAGGTGTTAGCATCCAGCACGCTGCCTTGCGCAAATCGAAACGTGAGTTCTCGCGGTGAGACATTCAGCGTGTCGTTGTTATTTAGAAAGATGCCGCTGTTGGGAATGATGTTGACGAGCGACGGTCCGACCGCCATCAATCGGCGATCTTCCAACGGCTCGAGATTCAGTCGCCGCACTTTGCCAAGCCGATTGGCAAGTGCGCGTGCTTTCCGACTGTACTTAAGCTGAGCTAATCTCTTTGCCAGGCGCGGGGATGCCATGAACAAACCTCAATCTTCTCTCTGTTCCGCGTGCGACAGTTCCGGGTTGCCGCACTTGAGACAAACACAAATCTGCTTACTGGGATATTGCTGACGACAAACCGCCTCGTCGATGCCTAAGGTGATGCTGGCGAACAAGATGCGGAGAGCGCAGACCGAATCGGTTAGGGAAACAATGACCCCATGCAAGCAATCTCGGATTATAGTTGCACCTAATCCTCGTGCAACGAAATTGCCTGCTGGGTAAGCCGCGCGCGGCACTCCGGCGGTTCGGCTTGCACGGCTTGGACGAACTATGCTGGCATAAAGTTCCAGCCCGCTCCTGCCTCTTTCCAGCCTTATCCTGCCTTTACCCCGCCAGCCAGGTCACGAAAAACAACGCAAGTCATTTCACAAAAACAACTTAAGTAACAAAACAAGCCAAGAAACAACAAGCCCCGGTGAAATTTCACCGGGGCCTGCCCATTAGTCGTCTTACTTAATTGTTAGCGGGTCGCGTTACTTTGCCGCCGCCTCGGCCTTTTCGGAGGCAACCACATCGGCTTGCTGGTGGTTGGTGACCGAACCCTTGAAATCCAGCCGTCGGGGCTTGTCTTCGTCGTCCTTAATGGCATCGACGGTGATCGTGTCTTTGCCCTGAAACTCGCCTTTGAGCAAATTCTCGGAGAGCGGATCCTCCACGAAGTTTTCCACCGCGCGGCGCAACGGCCGAGCACCAAAATCGGTGTTCGAGCCCTTTTTAATGATAAATTCCTTGGCTATGTCGGTCAGTTCGAGCTTCAAGCCGCGGTCCAGCAGCCGTTCGCGAACCTTTTTCAGTTCCAGATCGATCACCAGCTTCAGATCCTCGCCGTTCAAATGGCGGAACACGATCACATCGTCCAAGCGGTT
>JANNTN010000703.1:0-15448 GCA_031394445.1 Anatilimnocola sp. | reverse complement strand
ATTAAGGCGGCGATGGCCGATGGGGGTGTTTCGCCAAGCGATGTGGACCAGGTGATTTTGGGGAATGTGCTTTCGGCGGGGTTGGGGCAGGCACCCGCTCGGCAGGCGGCGCTGGGCGCGGGGATTCCGTCGTCGGTCGGTGCGATGACGGTTAATAAGGTTTGCGGGAGCGGGTTGGCCGCTGTGATGTTGGCCGATCAAGCGATTCGTGCCGGTGACGCGAAAATGGTTGTGGCGGGGGGCATGGAGAACATGAGCCTGGCACCGCACTTGATGATGGAGGCGCGGGCCGGTTGGAAATTTGGTAATCAGACCGTGCTGGACTCGATGGTGCATGACGGTTTGTGGTGTGCGCACGAGAACAAAGCGATGGGGGTACTGGCCGATTACACGGCCGCAAAGCATCGGATCAGCCGCGGTGATCTGGACTCGTTTGCCGTTGAGAGCCATGTCCGCGCGATCGCCGCGCGGGAAGGCAAGATGTTCACGAATGAGATCGTGCCGATCAAAATCAAGGGGAGCAAGGAAGAGACGATTGTGGAGCATGATGAAGGGCCGCGGGCTAATTCATCGCTGGCGGCGCTTGCTAAGCTGCGGCCGTCGTTTGGCTCGGACGGAACGGCGACAGCGGGGAATGCCTCGCAGATTAGCGATGGCGCGGCGGCGGTGGTGGTGGCTAGCGCGGCAGTGGCGGAACAGGTGAAGTCATCCCTGAAAGCGCGGATTGTGGCGACGGCCACGCATGCAGGCGAACCCAAGGATTTGTTCACGGCTCCCGTCGGGGCAATCAAAGCCGTTTTGGCCCGCGCCGGGCTGAAGGTTGGCGATATTGATCTCTTTGAGTTGAATGAGGCGTTTGCGGCGCAATGTTTGGCTTGCTGGCGGCCGCTGGAGATTGAAACCGGGAAGCTCAATATTAACGGTGGGGCAATCGCGCTGGGGCATCCGATTGGGGCCAGTGGGGCGAGGATTTTGGTAACTCTGCTGCATGCTTTGGCTTGGCGTAAGCTGCGTTATGGGCTGGCGGCGCTGTGTTTGGGGGGCGGCGAGTCGGTAGCGATGGTTGTTGAGCGGGAAGACTGATTCGCTTAGCTCGTCTTTGTGATTTTGGCCCGCGCTGGCAAAATGAAGGCGTTGCTGATGTAATTGCCACGCGAAGGATGGATGCATGAAACGGGCTGGGATGCTGCTGGTGTGTTGGTGCGCGCTGGGGCTGGCTTCCGGCTGCGGGAAAAATGGCGCGCGGGCGGAGCTTGAAGGGGCGCAGGAAACTGCCGGTTCCGCTGCGGCGGGAAAGCCGGCAGAAGCGTCGGCTGATTTGTCGGCTAATGAGATTCTGAAGCGGCTGCTTGAGACCTACCGCGGGGCAAAGACGTATCGCGACCAGGCGATGGTTCGTCTGGCGTTTCGACAGAACAATCAGGCCGTTTTTCAAGAGCAGCCGATCGCGGTGGCGTTCGAGCGGCCAGATAAACTGTCGCTGGTTGCGTTTCAGGCGACCGTGAAATGCGACGGAAAAGAATTGAAGGCCAAGATCGAGGATGAGGCTACGAAAAATGTCGATGGGCAGGTTGTGGTGCGTCCGGCCCCGCATCCGCTGAAGTTGGTTCATCTGGTTGAGGATCAACTGCTGAACGAAACGATCAGCAGCCGGTTGCGGCGTCAGCCGGTGCAGTTGGAGTTGCTGCTGGAGGCCGGTGGACTGGTTGCGGCGTTTGGCTCGGATGTGGCTTGCCAGCGACTGAGCGACAGCCAACATGCGGGGCGGACTTGCTTTCGCGTGGAAGTGCCTTCGCCGGGCGGTGCGTTCGTGTTTTGGGTCGATCAGGCGAATTCCGTGCTGCTAAGGCTCGATTATCCTGTTGCGGCGCTAGTGCCCGATTTGGCCAATGATCCGAGCGTCACGCAATTGGAACTATTTGCCGACATGCGTGGGGCCAGCATCGGTCAGCCGATTGCCGCAAGTGAGTTTGTGCTGGATGTGCCGGCGAATGCCAAGAGGATGAAGGCGTTTACTCGGCCGCCGCTGCCGTTGCCAACGGACTTATTCGGTCAACAGCCGGCGGGATACTCCTTCACTCGCTTAGGTGGTGCGCGGCTGGCCGATCGCGATTTGGCGGGCAAAGCGGCGGTCCTCGCGTGGTATCACGACAACCCGGCGTGCGAGGCGACGCTGCAACAAGTTTCCGTGGCGGCGCAGCGGTTGGCGAAGGATGAGTCGGTGGCTTTCTTTGCCGTGGCCACGGATCCGACGTCGCTTACGAATGACGCTTTGCGGCGGCGATTCAGCGAATGGAAGGTCGAATTGCCGATCGTGCGCGATTTGGAAGCGTTTGGCGACAAAGCGTTTCATATTGAGTTGCAGCCGACGATCGTCGTGCTGGACAAACGTGGCTCTGTGCAGATTTTTCGCGAGGGGGGCTCGCCGGAGTTGGCCGATCAGCTTGTGGAAATCGTCGAACGGCTAAAGCGCGGCGACGATTTGGCGGGTGAGATCGTGGCCGAATATCGGCGCGAAAGGGAGAAGTACGAGCAGCTTGTGGCTCGCGGCGGGCCGGAGCCGGACGAACTGTTGGAAGTGCCGGAAGCCGTCATTCGCAAGCGCAGCGAACCCCAGAAGATCAAGGTGAAGCCGCTGTGGAGTTGCGATTTAGAAAACGCCGGCAATATCGCGGTTGATGTTGCGCCGAATCAGCCGCCGAAGGTGTTTGTGCTGAGCGGTGGCCGGTCTGTCGTGGAATTGGATGTTGGGGGGAAAATTGTCAACCGTCAGGCTCTGACACTTCCCGAGCAAGCAGCGGTGACGTTCTTGCGCACGGCTGTGGACAAAAGTGGTCAGAGGTTGTTTGTCGCCGCGGCCCACATGGCACCGCAGTTGTTTTTGTTCGACGCGGAGTGGAAGCAGCTTTTGGCTTATCCACCGCCTGGGCATGCCCCGCTGGGCGTTTCGGAAGTGGCGCTGGCGGATTTGAACGACGATGGAAATTTGCAGATCGTCGTGGCGGCTGCGGGAGGGGCGGGTGTGGTGGCTGTTTCTCCGCAGGGGGATGTGCGGTGGCGAAATGGGAAATTTCCAGCGCCGTTTTCGCTGGCAATTTCGTCAGCCGGGGAGGGTGGTTCGCAGGCGATTTTCACCACGTTCGCCGGCGCTGAGGAAAAATGGTCGATTGGGCGATTGAACCGGTTTGGCAATGACGAACCGCCGCTGACAGTTGGCAATTGGTCGATTGTGCGCGTGTTTGGCAGTCAATTTCCTGCCAGGGGACAGGGTTCGATATTGGGATTGGCGACTAATGCCAAGAGTGAACCGTTCGCGGTGGGTCTTAATGTGGAATTGGCGGAGCGGTGGAACTATCCACTGCCGCTTGGCGTGCATCAAAACCCGATCGAGCCGATCGCGAGCAGCCAGGTGCTGCCCGGCTATGACGGCGAGTGGTGGATTGCCGGGCCCGACGGCTCCGTGCATCTGGTTACGGCGGACGGCAAGCTATTCGATTCGTTTTTCACGGGCGCGCCGCTCACGGGCATCGCGGCGGCGAAGATTGGCGAGCGGTCTGTGCTGCTGCTGAGTAATGGCGTGACAGTGACGGCGTGGGAAGTAGAGACGCCGGCGAAGGCGAAGCGCTCCGTGGAGCGATAAGGTTTTTGTGCGGTTCTGGGGGAATTTTTAGCAGCCGCTGCTTGACTGGCAGGTTGTGGGGGCGTCACATTTGGAGGGGCGTTGGGGGATTTTTTGGGTGATAAAGTTGGCTGTGAAGGCTGCAATCGTAAGAGGAGTCTTGTGACGATGTCCCGATTCATTCGATGTTTGGGAGTGCTTTTGATCGCTGTGGTGATGCTTGTGCCGGCTCTAGCGCAGGAGAAGGGAAAAGGCCGTTTTCGTGGCTTCGGTGGTGGCGGCGGCTTCGGCAGCAATACGTTAGCCGGGTTGGGCGCGACCGAAGCCGTGCAAAAAGAAGCGGGGATCGGCGGCGATGTGACCGAGAAGTTGGCTTCGCTACGCGATGACATCAACGCGGCCCGGCTGAAGGAATTTCAGAACGCGGGAATCAATCTGCAGGAGTTTCAAAGCCTGTCGGCGGACGAACGGCAAGAGCAACGTGGCAAGATGACGGAAATCGAAATCAGGCTCAACGAGGAATTCAACCCGAAAGTGAAGGCAATTGTCTCGGCCGATCAATACAAGCGGCTGCAGCAGATTCAACTCCAGGCCAACCTTGCGCAGCGTGGGCCCGGCTCGCTGGTCTCTACGGAACTCGCGACGGAACTCAAACTGACGGACGATCAAAAGAAGAAGCTAAGTGAAGCTCAGGCCGAAATCGACGCCAAGCAGCGCGAGCTATTCACCGGCGGTGGAGGAGGTGGCGGGCAGGCCGTCGGCAAGATGCGTGAAGAACGAATCGCGAAAACGAACGAAATTCTGACCGCCGAGCAAAAGGAAACGCTTAGTTCGCTGAAGGGTGCTGCGTTCGATACCAATCAGCTCCTCGGAGGAGGTGGGGGTGGAGGGCGCAAGGGAAAAGGGAACTGATTCGGACAGGCAGCCATGCGATATCGCCCGCGAACTTTATTGATCGTTGTTTCGATCTTTGTTCACATCATTAATCGAAAGTAAGAGCATTCATGAGTTATCAACGTCCACTTCACTTGCCATCAATGCTTCTCGGCGCAGCGTTTGTAGCCTTAGGCTACCTCTTTGGCAGCATGCAATCCGACAATGCTGCCTTCGCGCAAACAACCGTCGGTGGGCAAATGGGGCTCTTCGTCAGTGGTAATCCGGCGATTATTACTTCCTCCGCCGACGGGAAGTCCCTCCATCTCTGGTCAACCAGCATCAATCCCGAAGTGTTGAATCCTACGAATAAGCCGGTGTACGTTGGCAGCTTCACGGCTAAGGAATAAACCTGGCGAATCGCGCGCTTGAACTACCGAACTGGTGTTCTGCCCTCCACGCGTTCGGGGCGATGAATCAATGTGCGCACTCGCCGGCGATTGGACGCATCAATAGATAAGGCCGCTGCGATACGACAGGTTGCTCGGAGCAGCAGGGCTGCTGCAGTTCTGCACGTGTGGGCACGTGCAGAACGAGCGGATGGGGAGGGATTCGAACCCACGGTAGAGTTTCCCCTACGCCGGTTTTCAAGACCGGTGCCTTAAACCACTCGGCCACCCATCCTACTTGGTAAAAACCTATGTTTCAGCGTTGTCGGCTTCGGCCTGTTTGAAAGTTTGACAACTGAACTGACAACTGGTAGGCTTCTAACCATCAAAGTGGACACGCGACGGCTGTTACCCGTTCGCGTGCCCTGCCACACCTAACCCTATTAAAGCAAGGTGCGACGATGGCTCATTCTAAATCGGCAGATCAGCTGACGAAACCCCGGCGAGATTTCCCCCTTACCCCTCGTGGTGACGGCCGTTGGTGCAAGCGGGTACACGGCAAGCTCCATTACTTCGCTGGAACAGCGGAGGAGGCCCTGGATGAGTGGCTGCGCGTCAAAGACGACCTGCTGGCCGGTCGGGAGGCTCGGCCCAAGGAAGGCTGCCTAGAGCTTGCTGAGTTGGTCAACCAGTTCCTCCACCACAAGAAGCAAATGCTCGACAGTGGTGAGCTGGCAGAGCGGACCTGGGGTGGCTATGAGTCGGTGGGCAAGATGCTTCTGGCGTTCTTCGGTCGCACGTTCCCTGCCGAACAACTGAGAACAACTGATTTCCAGAAGCTCCGTGCCTATCTGGCCAAGCAATACGGCCCCGTGGCGCTCGGCAATCGGATTCAGGTGGTGCGGATGATCTTTCGATACGGCTACCGGTCCAAGCTGCTGGCCAAGGAGGCCGAGTTCGGCGTGGAGTTCGAGAAGCCTTCGGCCAAGACATTGCGGCAGGTGCGCTCCGCGAAGGGCCCGCAGTTATTCACGGCTGAGCAGATTCAATCGCTGCTGAAAGCCGCTGAGCCGCACATGAAGGCGATGATTCTGCTGGCGATCAACGGAGGCCTGGGAAACACGGACCTTGCCCTGCTTACCGCCAATGCATTTGACCTCAAAAGTGCTTGGCTGGACTACCCGAGGCCTAAGACGGGCATGCCGCGGCGAATCCCACTTTGGCCGGAAACCGTAGCTGCAGTTCGCGAGGCGATCGAGAAACGCCGGCCGGCAAAGAATGAGGCGGACGCGAAGCTGCTCTTCATCGGTGCTCGTGGCACGAGCTACGTGAACCATACCGGTGGGCATCGAGTGGCAGCCGAGTTTGCCAGGTTGCGTGACGACGTGGGTCTAAAGGATCGCGTGTTCTATGATTTGCGGCGAACATTTCAGACCGTGGCGGACAACCTGAGCCGTGACCGGGATGGTGTGAAAGCAATCATGGGTCACGCGCCGGCGTCGGGCGATATGTCGGCCATCTACCGCCAAGGCTTCGATGATGATCGTTTGCAGGCGATCGTGAACGTCGTGCGTGACTGGCTTTATCCCGTGCCGAAGATCGAAAAGCGGCCCAAGGCAAAGAAAGCGGCATCCAAGCCGGCAAACCAGGAACGAGAATCGGCACCGCTACGGGTGGTTGGCTAGATTAGAGCTCAGATTGTCAGCACCTGGACGTGACCTTCCAGGCATGAACTCGCTGCGAGTCGTACTTTGCGACGCATTCATAAATGCACGTATCAGGCGTCGATCCGACTTTCTGGGCAGAGCGGTAGCCGATACTACCCTCCCACGGTTGCAAAAAGTTCTTCCTTTTTGTTCTCAAGAATTCTCCCGGCGGCTTCATAGTTTCCGCGACGAGATGGCCGCCTGTCTGCTTCAGGAAGATTCGCGATTACCTTGTTCACTTCAAGTCCAACGGCGTTAACGTCAAGCCTGTCAACGTCGATCTCGATTCGATGAAGCCGACGGCTTTCTCGACCAACGAAGTACTTTATATGCTCATCGCCACCATGCTCTACCTTGTCTTCGTCGTCAGCTAAGTAACGGAAGTCAACAACAAAAACTCTGCGCGATTGATCGTAATTTCCTCGAACCGCATCGGGAATGTCGTATGGAGAAACAAACACCTGAATATCAACCCCGTTGCGCCGCTCAACTTTGGGTTTGTTGAGTTCGTGCGGGTTAACCTGAATCCATTCTCTCATGGCTAAACACCTTTGAGCATGTCGGCAAGCGTTTGTGGAGCGAATCTCAAATGCGCCGCCCATTCCGGTGCTTGATAATTAATTGTACCGGTACGACGGCTATCGAGGACGATCACGCCCCAAATGCGGTTATTCACCTCGACGGGGATGGCGCAAAGCGTTCTAGGGCAAGCCTTTCCTGCTTTCACGCGGTAACCCACAAACGAGGGCGACACCATGGCGCGTCGAGCATAGTCGGCAATTTGATCGAGAGTTGATAACCCCGTTATTTCAGGAAGCTCCATAATTTGCACCTGATTTGTCTGCCAAGCTAGCCCCACTATCCCTTCACTGCTTTCTACGTCTCGATCTGATGCAAGATACACCGTCCAACACTGCCTGGTTGTATGACCCGACCTCATTACTGGCACCATCCAGCCAGACCACGGTCCTCGCGGCCCTAGCGTTCCAATGCCCCAACTCCAAAAGCGATGGCGAGCTGGCGATGGAGGGTACCAGCACCACTTACGACGAAATAGGGTGACGCGATGATGGTGAGTCGGATCGCCGTCAATTCCAGTGAATGCCCTATCTCGAATTCGGTTTAAGGTCTCGCGAACAGAATCCCAGACCCAAGGTGGCCCAAGAAATTGGATGAGCCCGGCACAGGCGGCCGTGACGAGAGAAAGCACAATGATCAACAGCCACGCCCAGTCCTGGGTTAATTTCAGAGTCGTTTCAAGGAAGCCCCAGTGCTTTGCGTCTGTTTGAAGAATCGCGCCGATCATAGTCACGGCAAACACGCTGACCGTGCTGACTACAAGCAATATTCGGTAACTGACCCACCAAAGCATGCCCACCACCTTTGGGGTGGAAGGATAGCACCACCAAAACCATTTTTCAATTAACCTGGCTTTTTGGGCAGAATCGCCAGTTGTCCACAAAGTCCCCAGCAACCAACCACAATCGGCTAAGCCGTCACGCGTCGTTAAATGTTGCCGGGGACCTACTGCGTTTTACCGTCCCAGTAATTGACAAGCTTCTCAAAATGCTGACAGGCAAGAGCGTCGAGCATGATCGTGGTGCAAACCATGCAGGCCGCGATCGTGAATCTATTTCGAGGGTTGCTGTCGGCCTCAACCTTGTCCTTATCGGAATCCGAGACGTCGGAGCCGGTGGCCCGTACAATAACTGGGATCGGAATGCGCAACGACTGGCAAAACTTGTCTACGCTCGATGTCGAAAAATCGATGTCATCCATTGAATGGGCAAATGAATTGCGAATTGATCCAAGGATCTCCACAGTTTTCAAGCAGCCTTCGGAGATGGCCCCAATCGAGTATGCCAGGGCAGCGGCGTTGTGCAGCAGCCCAAGTGCGCCTCTGGTTGGGTCGAGCAGCCCCTTGGCTGTATCGCAGTTAACGAATCGACCTCGAAGCAATGCGCGCAGGGTGGGGCATGCCTTGCTCTTCACAATTCGCGACATGGAGTACTTTGAACTACTGGCTCACAAAATCGGGGCTGAAAGGCTGATGCGGGACTACATTGCCTACGTCGAGGCAGAGCCGAGAAACGTGCATTCGATGTTCCACGAATACGCATTGACGCACTTTCCGCAGGCGAAAGACTCAACCGGACTAACTCAAGAGGAAACCGGCCGGATACTCAGGGCAATAGATAGAGAGATGGCCTTGCGCAAAGCGAATCGCGCCTCCGCGGGAGTGATCAGTGCAAGCGACGCTCGTGGCGGCCGTGCTGTTGAAAGCATCCAGACTTGCAATAATCCGCCAACTGAAAAGAATGGCAGTATGAATCAAATTGCTTGGACAGACGAATCGCCTACCGAGCCGGGATGGTACGTGTGGACAATGGATGGCCGTTATTGCGTTTGGAACCTTACCGCGATGGGAAAAGGCGATCTAGCGGCACTTCCGTGTGACCTGCCTGTCAGTGAATACGATGGCTGGTGGCTAGGCCCGCTCCCGTCGCCACAGCCCTTTATTCGCCTGCCGCGAGTTTCTGATACGCAAATTGCCAGTCGCCCCAAGCGTCAACAAATTCGTCAATCTGACGCTGCACGTCTTTTGTTGGGATGTTCTCGCGGCGAATCGCCCAGTGCGACCGAATTATTGTGCCACATCATCACGACGAACTATGCCATACGCTTGGATGCTTAAATCGAACAAGTCATCCAGATAGGGAGGCTGGCGCCAGTACGGGCCGCTAGGGCACGGCTCGTCTGGGAAGTGATGGTCGAGCGCATCATCTATTTTCTGCAATAGTTCGTCTTTAGTCATCGCCGGGATTGTAGCCGCCAGTGCATAGAAAAGCCCTGCCTGACACAGTGGTGAAAACGCTACAATGACTTGGCACGGCTAAGCCGGCCAGCCGAAACCGCATTCCTGGTGCGTTGCCGTGCATCTTTATTTTCCAGGGGTTCGCAATCGGGACGCGAACGATATGGAAGTGGTGGATCACGCCAACTCGTTAAAGGGCGCAGCACGAAAGCTATTGCAGGCACTCGACAGGAAGCCGGTTGGGTGGACGCGAGAAATCGGCCTGCGTATTCAAAAGTTCGTCGAGTCTGTTGTCGCCGTGCCGCATTGGCATGCCGAACTTGATCGTCGGGCGATTTTTGTGCCGTCGCAATGTGGCGAGCATTCCAATTACCGTCGCTCCATGTCTCTTGTTCAGAAAAACGCGGCCTTAGATAATGTCGGCGATTTACCAGCCAAGCGTGCTGTTCGTAAGCTTAAAGCAATCGACGGCGTCCCGTGCCGAGTAGGCGAGCTGGTAAGCGTTGTGAACTTGATCCATTTCGTGCTAGAAGCTGACGATCCACGAGCAAAATCTTTCGCTGATACCCGCGAGGCCCTAACGAATTGGCAGAGTATTTGTCTCAGATTGGCGGATGACGCTTCGGCCTTTAAGGCTGATGGATGCAGGTGGCTACTCGTTTATGAGCGCTCCCAACGATCGGATGCTTCTGATGAAACAGTAGCCGAGGCCGTAATCCTACGGTCAAAGCTTGGTCGCTCCGCGATCCGCGACATTGCGACGGCTGTGAGGGCATTCACTAGGTGGGCGTTGAACAATCCTCCTGAGAATGGCACCAGAGTGCCTGCAACACGCGGAAAGAACGCTCGCCGTCTGATGGGTCTGCTATTGAAACATCATGGGTATAGTGGCGAGGACTCACTGCTAGAAAACGCGACCCCGATCAGTGTTCGTCAGGCTGCTCAAATTCTCAAGGTCAAACCGGGCTCTATTTCACGAGCTTTTACTTCGCTATTCCCTAAGAAGGAAGGCAAGAAGGGCTACAAGCGATATGTCCCAATCTGCAAAGCCGGCGAACAGGCGCTTCTGACGGAATTCATGTCGCTAACTGATGAGCGGCCATCTCTTCTGCAAGTTAGCGCACAGATTTAAGGCTGAAAGTTGCGCAACTATTGCGGCGCGCAACAGCACTTTCAACTTTTAAATATTCGTCACTTCTTTCAGCCACCAAAGGAGTTGCGCTGACGGCAATCGAGCCGATTCGAGCGCAACTCTGGGATTTCTTCACACGAGTAGAGAGTGACGCCAGTAACGTCACTCACTCCGAGGTGTGACGATGCCAGGCTTCTACACGACCAAACAGGTCGGCGACTTGCTCAAGCAGCCTGAGTGGCTGATTCGGCGCGTCGTCGATTCACTTATCGATCCGGTCCCTCGATTCGGTGGTAAGCGAGCGATTCCAGCGGCGCGACTGGCGGAAGTGGCCGAGGCCATACAGCGTCGCCTTCAACCTGCGGAAGGTGAGGTCGCCAATGCTTGACAAGGCAAACGCCTGGACCACTCCACGCGCCATTGCTGCCGAAATCGGCAAGGACGTTAGCGTCGTGCTCGCCTGGATTCACCGGACCGAGCTTCCCGCATTCGATCTTTCAGAACGCCAAGGTGAGCGATCGCGCTTCAAAGTTCGTGTATCGGACTGGGAAGCGTTCTTGCGTCGCCGGCAAGTTCAACCACCAGCGCCACGGCAGCGGCGGAAACGTAGTCCCCGAACCGCCGTGCCAACCTACGTCTGAAAGGAGCCGTCCGACAAGCAAAACAGTGTTCGTAAAGGGCTCGGTCGCAGGCACGACTCCGCGACCGAGCTTTGATCCCCTTGTATTCACTTCAACCAGCAGAAAAGGGAACCAATGCCTACCAGACTACATTATTTGCCGCCTCGCAGTCCAGCACGGTCATGGCCAATACTCATTCAACATGACGGGCGACTAATCGCTCTTGAGCAACGAATTCTTTCCGCTCGCCACCTCAGCAAAGCCAAATTTGCAGCCGAGCGCCGTGCTGTTCGTCTTGAACTGACACAGATCGTTGGATGGTGCGCACCAACTCGCGATCCGCTTTTGCGCTCCAGCGAGTCGTGGAATTGCGCCCTCAATCATCTAATGCAGCCGCGTCGTCTGCGGCGCAGCGTTGCGGCACGGCCTCTCGACTCTCGGAGGTGCGCATGAACACCATCACTGCGACACCCAGCCGTTGCGCTAAACGCGACCGTCTTCGTGAACTCCGCCGGCAGCTAATGCGGCAGTGGAAATACAACCGGCCAGGAAGTAACCGCCGCGTTCTGCTGGAGCGCCTCGTGTCTCAAATCGATTCCAAAATCAAAAAGTCATACACAGAGGCCCACCTAATGACCGCCCAAGAAGCAAAACAGGCGCGACCGCCGTTGAAGAGGATTACCCATCATCGTCAAGAAGGCGGCCACGCCGAAGGACAAAAGTTAAACGCGGGCCAGCAGCAAGACGTTCCCGGTGCCTCGGTATTTTCTGCGAATAGGCCCACCCACCGCGAACTGCTCGATAAAGACATTTTGGTGGAGGAATGCACCGATATCATCGCCGACGCGATGAATTGCCACGACCGAGACGCTAGGAGGCGGTCAGCATGAGCAAGTCCGCGATACCTTCCGAGCCGCGCCCCGAAGAACTCACCTGTAAGATCGACTCGCGAGAGCAAAACCGAATCGACCCTTCACCGCTCAGGACGATCATCGGCACGTTGACGACAGGCGACTACTCCATTGTCGGCCTGGAACACGTCATTGCCATCGAACGTAAGAGCCTGCCGGATTTACTGGGATGCTGTGGCCGTGATCGAGAGCGATTCGACCGAGAAGTGATGCGGTTGTTGGCATATCCGGTTCGCGCTCTGGTGGTTGAAAGCAACTGGCAGGAGATCGAGGCCGGCGATTGGCGGAGCGACTTGAAGCCGTCACACGTCATTGGCAGTCTGCTCGGCTGGGTGGCAATGGGGCTGCCGTTACTCATGGTTGATAACCACGAGCAAGCCGGTCGCTACATATCGCGGCTGCTGTTCACCGCTGCGAAAAGACGATGGCGCGAGGCGCGGGCTCTGGTGGCTGCTTGTTCGTCGAGTGCGGAAACGGTTGGTACCACCGAGCAGGAGGCTGCTTCGTGACCCTGCAATTTGACCAAGCTGAAGTTCGGAGGACTCTTGAGCTTTATCTGCGACCCAGGCAAGTGACGGAATTGCGCCTGCTGGAGGCGGAAGTCGATGGCGAATGGGGCAAACGCACGTTTTCTGGCAACTTTGACCGTGAGCATATCGACGCCTTAATTGAGGCGCTCTCACGGGTGAAGTCGGCATTTGGTGCGTATTTCATCCCCAATCCCGTCAAGCCGGAGCTGTTGGCCCGTGCCTACAACCGGGCCCGGCTCGTCAAGGACAAGACGCCGACCACGAGCGACAAAGACATTCAGTGCCGGCGCTGGCTGCTGATCGACGCTGATCCGGTAAGACCGGCGGATATTTCCAGCACGGGCACCGAGAAAGCAAACGCCTACGAAGTCATCCTTGACGTTGATCACTGGTTCTTCGAGCAGGGTTTCCCGCCTGGAATCATTGGCGACTCTGGTAATGGGTATCACCTCTCGATTCCGGTTCAACTACCTGCGGATGACAATCGCTTTTGCGAGCGAATGCTGAAGACGCTGAAAGCAAGGTTCAGCACATACCAGCCAGACGGAACGCCCATAGTGAAGATCGATGAAACGACCTTCAACCCGGCACGGATTTGGAAGCTTTACGGCACTGAAGCTCATAAGGGCGACGACTGCCCTGATTTGGGCCGGCCGTGGAGACCATCACGAATCGAATGTATCTGCCAACAGGTGTAACGAAATGCCACAGACAATCGAAATCAACGACTCCACCGTGGCGGAATTGGCGACGCGGCTGGGATTGGGCGATCTGGACGGTAGCACAACAGCCGTACAGCAGAGCCCTGGTAATCTCAGCGGCTTAGATAGCCGGTTCGACGTGCCGGACTGGTGCGCGCGGTTTGGTCTACCACTCCGCGGAACCAAACAGGATGGCAGCGACACGCTATACATTCTAGAGCGATGCGAATTCGACCCATCACACAAAGGGAAGGATGCCGCAATCAAACAAGAGCCTAGCGGACGCCTGGGCTACAAGTGCTTTCATGACTCGTGCAAGGGCAGGACGTGGAAAGAACTGCGGCGAAAGTATGAGCCGGATTATGACAAGCCCAATGCGAAGCCAGCGGCAAGCACGTACATCACGAGCACAAACACGGCTGTTGAGCGTTCGGACAAGCCAATCAGCTACCAGCGGATCACTGCTGCGGAACTTGACGAGGGCGACTATCGCACCGATTTCCTGATCGATGGCACGTTAGTGGCGGGCCAACCGCTGATCATCGCGGGTGGCAAGAAGTGCCTCAAAACCAACATCCTGTTGGATGCGGCTATCTCGCTGGCGACGGCCACGCCGATGCTGGGCACGCTGGCAGTTAGCCGCGGCTGCCGTGTGTTGGTAATGAGCGGCGAATCGGGTTTGGCGACGATCCAGGAAACGTGCCGGCGAATCTGCCGAGCTAAAGAGCGAACCCTAAACTCTGTCCCCGGGCTGATATTCTCACCAGATCTGCCCCGCATTGGTGACATTCGGCATCTGGACGCGTTGGAGAAGATGATCGTCGGCGACGAGATCGAAGCTCTGTTTGTCGATCCGGCCTATCTGTGCATGGACATGGACGGCCGGGAGGGCTCGCTCTTCGCGGCGGGCGACCAGCTTAACGGGCTATCGAAGGTTTGCGCCAACAACGGCGTGACGCTGGGGCTGTGCCATCACACCAAGAAGGGGCTGGTCGATCCCTTCGCCCCGCCCGAATTGGAACACATCGCCTGGGCGGGCTTTCAGGAGTTCGCGCGGCAATGGTGGCTGCTTGGTCGGCGTGAACGATTCGACCCCGATAGCGACGGCGTTCACAAGCTGTGGTTCAACGTCGGAGGTAGTGCCGGGTTTGCCTCGCTGTGGGCCGTGGACATTACCGAGGGCAAGTATCCCGCCCCGCGTCGCTGGGAAGTCACCGTCAGCCACGCCAGCGAAGCCCGGGACCAAGCCATCCAACAGCAGCAGGCAACCAAAGCGAACGAGAAGGGTAAGAAGCACAATGCCAACGTCGAGGTCGCCAAGGTTGGCATCGCGGATGCCCTGCGAGGCGTCGAGAACAACACCGAAACCATCGACAACATCCGTGCCCGCTCCGGGTGCAAGGGAGCCGCGTTCGACGATGCGTTCGCCGCCCTGCTTCGGGCCGGCAAATTGACAGCCACCGAGATCACCCGCCGCAACAAACAAAGCTATCCAGCTTACCACTATGAATTCAATGACCAACCCTAAAGAGGGGCACTCCGCGACTCCGCAGATGTTACTCCGCACCTATACCTGCGGACTGACACACCACCACTCCGCAGCCCCCTATGTAATAGGGGCTGCGTGGTGGGAGTGTCTGTGGTTGCGGGGAGGAAGTCAATCAATGGCAACCTGCGGAGTGACGAGCATGATTGGCACGGCCCACGCCACTCGTGAAGGTGGAAGCGAGTGGCTGAAGGCGAGATTCAAAGACTTTGATGCTGGCGACGGTCATGGCTGCCAATTCAACGTCAGGCGGCTAGCGGCGAGTCGCAACAAAACCATACAGCGATAAAAGTTGCGCCACGTTCTCGAATCATATTGTTCACCAATGCCCCTTTATCTGAAGGAATGTGAAATGGCTTCTGGCCTGAAACGTGTCTCCGGCTTGTGGTTGAAAGACGGCCGCGCCGGCAAGTTCATGAGCGGCGAGACCGACGCCGACATCCCCGCCGGCACCCGGCTGCTCGTTTTCAAGAACACCAAGAAGGTCGAAGGCGACAAGCAGCCCGACTACATCCTGAACGTCGCCCCTGAAGATCCCGGTTGCGATCGCGGCCGACAGGGCAGCAACGGCTCCTCTCGCCGTCCTGAGCAGCCACACTCCGGCCG
>JANNTN010000655.1:0-5067 GCA_031394445.1 Anatilimnocola sp. | reverse complement strand
CTCTACGCTTGCAATTCTGTCGCGTAGCGGCTTAGTTCAACAGTCTATTTCTTGTACATTATCGTGCGGATAAAATGTTCGAATACGCACTGTGCGGGCAGGGGAGCCTTGATCCTTCCCTACAGTGAACAGGCACAGCCGAACTTCGAATTGAGAACACGCCGCTAATCCGCAACGCCCCGTTTTGTAGCGTTCCGCTTGCTGGCGCCAAATCGGCGTCCTGACTCGTTCGATGCGATCGTTACCACAACGCTACTGGCTCATCGCAGGCACGTTTTGCCTGTCTGTCTTATTGTACGTCGATCGGATCTGCATCTCGGTCGCCAAGGAAGACATCGCGGCCGACCTGTCGCTTAGCGATACGCAAATGGGCTGGGTGTTGTCGGCGTTTGCGCTGGGCTACGCCTTGTTGCAAACCCCGTCCGGCTGGTTGGGCGATCGGTTTGGGCCGCGGCGAGTTCTCTCCGCGATTGTTGTCATCTGGTCCCTCTTTACGGGGTTAACGGCGGTTGCGTTCAACTTTCCCACTTTGCTCGTTACGCGTCTCTTGTTCGGAGCGGGCGAGGCGGGGGCATTTCCAGGCATAGCTCGGGCCACGTACTCGTGGATTCCGATGCAGGAGCGCGGTCTGGCCCAAGGGATCAATTTTTCGGGATCGCGGGCCGGCGGCGTTTTGGCGTTGTCTGTGATTCCTGTCGCAGTGGCCTCGCTCGGCTGGCGGCTGAGCTTCGTGGTGCTCATGATCATCGGCATCGTGTGGGCGACGTTTTGGTACTGGTGGTTTCGCGACGATCCGACTGAGCACGGGCGAATCGAACGTGTGGAGTTGGACTACATTCTTGCCAATCGGCAACCGTCGCAGGCCAAGCAACACCGCCTCAAGGAATTGAGTTTGGCCGACATTGCCGCCGTGCCCAGCATGTGGCTCGTTTCCGCCCAATACTTTGCCTCCAATTTCACTTTTTTCTTCTGTCTGACGTGGCTCTTTCCACATCTGAAGCGCACCTACAACCTGAGCGGCTGGGAGGCCGGTATGTATTCCGCCGCGCCGCTGGCTTTTGGAGCCTTGGGAAATTGGTTTTCCGGCTGGCTGGTGGACCGGATGTTTCGCCAAGGTTCGTGGGTGCTTTCGCGCCGCCTCCCAGCGATGATCGGTTTTGCCTTAGCTGCGGCGGGGGTCGCCGGAAGTGTCTTTGCCTCGTCGCCGCTGACTTCGATCGTCTGGTTTTGCTTGGCGATCTTTGGTGCCGACATGACCTTGGCCCCGTCGTGGTCGTTTTGCATTGACATTGGCAAACAACGGGCGGGCGTGGTGTCGGGAACAATGAATATGGCTGGCAATTTCGGCTCGTTCTTGACGGCGATTGCGTTTCCCTACCTGGCGAAGTGGACTGGTTCCTACACGCCGTTTTTTATCGTCGCTGCCGGATTGAACACCATCGCCATCGCCTTGTGGTTGTTGCTCGATCCGCGACGTACGCTGGAAGGCGGGGAGGCAGATCAATGAAACCTCTACGCGGCATCTGCATCGGCGCGGGCTATTTCAGCCAGTTCCATTTTGAAGCCTGGCGTTGGATTCCCGAGGCCCAGATCGTGGCGGTTTGCGATTTGGACGAGGCCAAAGCGCGGCGTGCCGCCGAGTTGCTCGGCGACGCCGAAGCTTGCAGCGACTTCCGCGAGGCATTGGATCGCTATCAGCCTGATTTTGTCGATATCATCACTCCACCCGCAACGCACCAGGCACTCATCAAGGAAGCCGCGCGGCGGAAGATCGCGATCATCTGTCAAAAACCGCTCGCTCCCGATTATGAGACGGCTTGCGCAATCGTCGCGACGGCGGAAGAGCATGGCGTGCCGCTGATGGTGCATGAAAATTTCCGTTTTCAGCCCTGGCACCGCGAAATCAAACGCTTGATCGACAGCGGCGCGATCGGCAGCCGGCTCCATAATCTCTATTTTCGCTCACGGCCCGGCGACGGCTGGGGGGACGATGCCTACCTTGCTCGCCAGCCTTACTTTCTCGAGATGCCGAAATTGCTAGTGCATGAGACGGGCGTGCATTTCATCGACACGTTTCGCTATCTGGCTGGTGAAATCGACGAGGCGTATGCGGTTTTACGGCGCTTGAATCCGGTTATTCAAGGTGAAGACACCGGCCTGTTGACGTTTCGTTTCGCCAGTGGTGCAACGGGAGTGTGGGACGCTAATCGCTACAACGAAAGCAATTTTGAAGATCCGCGCTATACGTTCGGAGAGTTTCTGGTCGAAGGCAACGGCGGCAGCATTCGCCTGTATTCGGATGGGCGAATAACATTGCAGCCGCTTGGAGAAAGGGAACGCGAGCACTGCTACGCTCACGAGCGCCGAGGCTTTTCTGGCGATTGCGTCTATTTCACGCAGCGGCATTTCGCCGAGCGGCTGGCGTCAGGAACTCCGTTTGAGACGAGCGGCCACGAGTACTTGCGAACCTTGGCCGTGCAAGAGGCGGTGTATGAGTCGGCCCGGTTGAACCAGCCCGTGCGTCCCCTCGCGTCCGGACAGCCCAAGGCTTCCGAGAAGATCTCATCGCCCAAGCGCCGCATCGTCGATCTGTCGCTGCCGATCGACAACCAAATGCGGGGTGTGAAGGTCACCACCTTCACGACGATCGCCGAAAAGGGTTGGAACTCGACGACGCTGTCGCTCTATTCGCATTGCGGCACGCACATGGACGCGCCAAAGCATTTTCTCGGCGATGACGGTGACACCATCGATCACCAAGCTCTTGAAGTTTGTTGTGGACCGGCCAAAGTGGTCGATCTGACGCCGGTTGAGCCACGCGAGCTCTTGACAGTCGAGCGATTGCTGCGCAGCCTTTCTCAAGTGGAGCCGGGCGACCGCTTGTTGCTGCGAACCGATTGGTCAAAGCGCTATGGGGCCGACGCCTACCGTGATGAATTGCCGCGAATCTCTCAGGAATTGGCCGAATGGCTGGTAAAAAAGCAGGTTGCGCTGATTGGCGTGGAACCGCCTTCCGTCGCGGATGTCAATGACATGGCGGAGCTGACAGCCGTGCATCAGACGCTATTTCGTGGCGGAGTGGTGATTGTCGAGGGTCTGTTCAATCTCGATCGGTTACGCGAGAAGATCGTCGAATTTATCGCGTTGCCGCTGCGGATCGTCGCTGGCGATGGCTGTCCCGTGCGCGCAGTTGCCATCGAGGCCGCAGCCTGAAATGCGATTTCCTCCCAACACGAAGCTGCGCGAGCGTCGGCCAGCCATAGAATAAAGAATCAACTCATTTAAGAAACACAATGGCGACGTATCAAATTGCGGCCCTGCCTGGTGACGGCATCGGTCCCGAGGTCTTGGATGCCGCGCTCGCCGTGCTCAAGCATGTGGTGGCTGGCACACCGGGGCTGGAGCTGAACATCACACCCTATGAGGCGGGTGCGAGGCACTATCGCCAACACGGCGAAACCATGCCTGCGAGAGTGCTAGAGGAGTGTCTGGCCGCTGACGCTGTGCTGCTCGCCGCGATCGGTCTGCCGGATGTTCGCAATCCCGACGGAACCGAGGTGCAGCCGGTGATGATGATGGGACTGCGCCGAGCCTTAAATTTGTTCGCGGCGGTGCGCCCGGTGAAGCTCTACCCCGGCGTGCCTTGTCCGCTACGGACGGCTGAAGCGGGTATCGACCTGGTGATTGTCCGCGAAAACCTGGAGGGCCTTTTTGCCTCATTTGGCGGCGGGTGTTTGCTGAACGATGAAGTAGCGACCGATACGCTCGTGATCACGCGCACGGGCACGCATCGGGTCGTTGATTTTGCTTTCCGGCTGGCCCGGCGGCGTCAGGGACGGCCGCTAGATGGCCGCAAATCGGTGACCTGCGTCGATAAGGCGAATGTCTTCCGCAGTTTCGCCTTTTTTCGCAAGGTTTTTTGGGAAGTGGCAGCGCAATACCCCGATGTCACGGCGGAGGCGGCTTATGTCGATGCGATGAGCCTTTACCTCGTACAGAATCCGTCGGCCTACGACGTGCTCGTCATGGAAAATCAGTTTGGCGACATTCTTTCCGATCTGGGCGCGGGAATCGTCGGTGGACTCGGCCTGGGTCCGTCTGCTGAAATCGGCGACCGGCATGGCCTGTTTCAACCGTCGCATGGCACGGCTCCGCAACTTGCCGGACAGAACGTGGCCAATCCGCTTGCTATGATCTTGTCGGCCGGCATGATGCTGGACTGGCTCGCCGAGCAGCATCAGGATCAGGCAGCCGGTCAAGCCGCCGCGCTGGTTGAACGAGCCGTCAGCCAGGTGCTGCGGGCGGGTCAAGCGGTCACACCGGATTTGGGTGGGACAGCCAGCACGGCAGATGTTGGTCGAGCAGTTATTGCGGCAATCGAGCAATTGTAAATAAAGCAGCTCTCTCAATGAAAACGACCGAATTCCGAATGAAGGCGTGGATTTACCTGGCAGCGACTGCGATAGCGTTATGCTGCTCGCTATTGATTGGACCAATGGCCACGGCACACGCGGCATCCGATCGCCATGTCGTCATTGTCTGCATCGACGGGTTTGCCGCTTACCTGCTGACCGATCCCAAAGCGCCAGTGCCGACGATCCGCGGCCTTGCCACAGCGGGCGCGACGGCCGAGGGGGGCATGAAAGTGTCGAACCCTTCGATTACATGGCCCAATCACACATCGCTCGTAACTGGCGTTCGCCCCGAAAAACATGGTGTGCTGGCCAACGGAATGCTGGTTCGCGGCGGGGAAGATGTCCCCGTGTTTGTCGATCCGAAAAAAGACAAGCAGGATTTGGTGCGCGTCCCCACGCTGTTCGACATCGCCCATGCCACAGGCCTGGCCACGGCTGAAATTAATTGGCCCTGCACGCGCGGTTCCAAAGCGTTCGACGACAGCTTCCCCGACGTTCCGGATCAGATCACGCACATGACTCCTCGGTTACGGGATGAGCTTATCGCCCGGGGCGTACTCGAAGACGCGACGGACAAGTCATTTGCCGCGAATAGTGCCGTCGGCAAGGATCTGATCTGGACCGAGACGACTCGCCACATCATCAAAACGCG
>JANNTN010000566.1:0-1695 GCA_031394445.1 Anatilimnocola sp. | reverse complement strand
GCCCTGCATACTAGCCCGAATACCCTGACAGGGAAATGGAGTCGGACACAAAAGGAGGTTCAATTGTCCGTCCTGTTTGGTTATTCTCTCAAGCGGCTTTCGCTCCTTCGTTAAGCAATTCGTTAAGAAACCATTTCAGTCCCATGTTTATTCCACTAGCCAAATTCAACGCAACGACTTTGCTCTGCAAATTGCTGCCAGCCGTTCTTCTCTTGCAATTCGTCGTTACGTCTTCAGCCGAAGATAAGCTCGGCCAGCGTATTGAAGAGCATTTGGCTCAGCCCCATTTCAAAACGGCTCACTGGGGATTTTTGTTTGTCGATCTGGCCACTGGCGAAGTCGTGGTGGAGCGAGACAGCGCGAAACTGTTCGTCCCGGCTTCGACGACCAAGCTCTACTCCACCGCCGCCGCACTCGATGCCCTCGGCGCGGACTATCGTTTTCACACACCGATCCACCGCCGCGGCAGTGTCGATGACAAAGGCAAGCTCGACGGCGATTTGATCCTCGTCGCCAGCGGCGATCCGACGCTGGGCGGACGAACTACCGAGAAAGGTGAAATCACTTTTCAAGATTCCGACCATATCTATGCCAACTATTCGTCGGAGGCCAAGCTCACCGAGCCAGACCCGCTGGCTGGCATCCAAACGCTCGCTAAGCAAATCGCGGCTGCCGGCATTCGTCAGATCACCGGCGACGTGCTGATCGACGATCGCCTGTTCGTCCACAGCGAAGGCTCCGGCAGCGGCCCGCAAGTCGTCACGCCGATCATGGTCAACGACAACGTCCTCGATTTCACCTTCGAGCCCACCGATCCCGGACAGCCAGCGAAATGCGAATGGCGTCCGCACACATCGCTCTTCAAAATCGAGTTCGACGTGACCACGGTGACGGAAGGTGAGCCGCAAGAAACATTCATTCGGCCGCAGGGTCAGGGCCGCATTCAAGTCACGGGCAAAATTCCCAAAAACAAATCGCAAGTCGTCCGCGTTTATGAAGTGCCCGATCCGGCTGCCTTCGCGCGTGCTGTGCTGATTGAAGCCCTCCGCAAGGAGGGCGTCGAAGTTGCCGCGAAACTTTCGCAAAAGCATCCGAGCGACAAACTGCCCGAGGGAGATGCGATTAAAGACCTGCCCAAGGTCACCGAGTTCATTTCACCGCCGTTCGCCGAGAACGTCAAGCTCGTTTTGAAGGTCAGCCACAACCTGCACGCCAGTGAGTTGCCGCTGCTCGTCGCTGTGAAGCACGACAAGCGGACTCTCGCCGAGGGATTGAAGTTTGAGGGGCAGTTTCTCGCCAAAGCGGGCGTCGATGCCGACACGATCAGTTTTGGCGGCGGTGCCGGCGGTTCGCGAGCCGACTTTGTTACGCCAACCGCGACGGTGCAATTGCTGCGGCACATGGCCAATCGGCCCGATTTCTTTGTGTATGAGCGGGCGTTGCCGATTCTGGGCGTTGATGGCACGCTGGCCAAAGCCGTCGCCGCCGACAGCCCCGCCAAAGGGCACGCCCAAGCCAAAACCGGCACGCTCACCTGGGACAACCTGCTCTTCGGCCGCCCCCTCTGCACCAGCAAAGCCCTCGCCGGCTACCTGACCACCACGAAGGGCAAACGCCTCGCCTTCGCCGCCTTCATCAACGGCGTTCACTTCAAAGAAGGCATCGACGCACCTCACCTCGGCCGCGACCTCGGAA
>JANNTN010000512.1:0-1776 GCA_031394445.1 Anatilimnocola sp. | reverse complement strand
CTACACCACTTGGACGATTGAGATCCTGCCCTACATGGAGCAGCAAGGCCTGTTTCAGCAATACCGCCAGGAGGAAAGAAATACTTCCACCAACAACAACCTGGTTGGCAAGCAGCGCGTCAAATCTTACGAATGCCCGTCCGACCCGATCAAAGGCAAGCTGGAGATTCCGGCGTCCGGTGAGGGATTCAACCTCGGCCAAGAATGGATGCACGGCAGCTATCGCGCGGTCAGCGGCAAGATGAACCTGGCCATCGGCCACGGTGCCTGGGACAGCTATGAACCCGCCCTGTGGCCGGGTGGCACGATGGACCATGTGTACAAAGGCTTCCTGCACTCGATTGGCGTTCCCTACAACGGCGCGCCTGTGACGAACACGCCAGCAGCGGCGATGGGTGGTCCTGAGCGGTTCGCCAACTGCACCGACGGACTCTCCAACACCCTGATGGTCGGCGAATACACTTCGCGTAGCACCAGCCGTCGCGGCACGTTCTGGGCTTACAACTATGCTTCGTACAATCAGTCGTCGGTCGGCGCTGAAAGCCGGCTGTATGGCAAGCCGTATGGCACGAGTTCAACCGATCGGGCCGGTTGCTGGGGCACTCCCTCAATCTTCAACAACGATCAAACCTGCAAGCGCGCCTTCAACGCCGATCATCCTTCGGCGGCCAACTGGGCGATTGGCGATGGATCGACGCGGACGATCAGCTACAACGTCGATATCAACTTGCTGCAAAACATGGGCACGATCGGCGGCGGCGAGAACGGTTCTGTTTCTGATTAAGAGCCGCCGCGGAAATAAAATGTCGGCTTTCGCTCCGCGAAAGCACGTTTCTTTCGCGGAGCGAAAGACGACAATGCGACAGTGTTTACTGAGCCGGTTCTAAGTTTGTGGATGGGAGTTGGATTTGATGCGAATCTGCTTGTTGGTGGTCGCCGCGTTATCAGCGTTGGTTGCCGGCTGTGACAAAGGGCCAAAGTTCGTGCCCGTATCCGGCGTGATTTCGCTCGATGGCAAGCCCTACGGCCAGGCCGCCATTAGCTTTCAGCCGATTGGCACATCGGCCAATCCCAACCCCGGTCGCGGATCGAGCGCTTACACCGACGACAACGGCCGCTACGTGCTGATCAGCGACGAAAAAGATGGCGCGGTCGTTGGCAAACACTTGATTCGCATCACCACCCGCGCTCGCAAGCTGGAAGGCGATCCCGGAATTGGCACCCCCGATGGCGCGCAGGTGCTGCGGCCCGTCGAACCGATTCCCGCCGAATGGCACTCCGAAAGCCAAAAGGAATTCGAAGTTCCTCCCGGCGGCACGGACAAGGCCGATTTTCAGATCACTTCGAAAAAGAAATAGCGGCGATCACGGCGGCATTCTGCTGTTAATGCTACACGCTGAGCGAATGCCCCTTTCTCGTGCCATTTCCTTTTGAAATCGTACTATGGCGGTGCAAACGTGCTGCCCTTAACTCGCGCCAGTGTAGTTTGTTTTTCACGGGAATTTATTGGGCGCGCGAGGCGCGTTGTGCTTTAATAGTCACGATTGGGGGAGCTGGGTTCGTGATTCGGCGGGCGAAGTCTCTCCCCGGAGGACCGTTGTGATGAAGCTATTTCCTTCATCGTTTTGTCGACGTGCGTTCACGCTGGTCGAGCTATTGGTGGTCATCGCGATCATCGGCGTATTGGTGGCATTGCTCTTGCCTGCCGTGCAATCGGCCCGCGCCGCGGCGCGGCGGATGTCTTGCAGCAACGGTATCCGGCAACTCGTTCTGGCG
>JANNTN010000466.1:0-4943 GCA_031394445.1 Anatilimnocola sp. | reverse complement strand
CTGCCTTGCAAACAAGTCCAAGACCTCCTCGGACCAAGCTCCTACGCCCCCCACCCCGGCAAAGTTCGCTAAAAAGACTTTGCAGTCCTCCTGTCTCGGTCTCCACCGTCGATGACGACAAGCACACGCCGGCTGCAGAATGAAAATGCCATGTCAAACGTCTTCGATTACAACGCTTCTTTGGCTCGAATGGGAGATGACGAATCGTTATTGAAAGAGATGGCGTCGCTGCTGTTGGAAGACGGTCCGCAACGGATGCAGCAGGCGCTGGAAGGGCTAAATAAGCACAATGCGATTGGCATCCTTCATGCCGCGCACACGCTGAAGGGACTAGCCGAGAATTTTGGAGCTGCCCGCGCGATTGCGGCTGCCGCCCGGCTAGAGGACTTGGCGCGGAAGGAAAAGTGGGCCGAAATGGATGCTGCGGCGGATACACTGCAGCAGGCACTAGCCGAACTCTTGCAGGCCCTGCGTCCGCTTGCCGCGGACTCGGAAAGTCCGTCTGATGCTTTCGATGCCGGCTGAATGTGCGTGCTTCCGGTCCCCTCATGCAATCTTCCCGCGGCTATCTAGTACTAATCGGACTCACGCTGGTATATGCCGCGCTCTTGGCCAACGCGCTCGTGGGCTACATCAACGTCAGGCAGCTTTACGACAATGACCGCTGGGTGATTCACACACATGAGGTGATTCACTCCATCAATCACTTGTTCTTCACCCTGACGGACCTGGAGACCGCGCAGCGCGGCTATGTAACGACGGGAGAGACCTTCTTTCTCAACCAATACGAGAATTCGCTGAGCGAAGTCGATAACGCGCTGCAACATCTAACGAAGGTCGTCGAAGACAATCCGGACCGTGAGCAAGACATCGTCGATCTCAAACGGCAAGTCGCGGAGAAGCTGGAGGCAATTCGAGAAATTGTCACCGTTCGGGCAGACTCAGGCTTCGAAGCCGCCCAGCAAGTGATCCTGATGGGAAAATCGCGGCGAGCTACGGAAGCTCTGCGCGCGACCGTTGCCCGCATGGAGTTCGCGGAGCAGCGCTTGCTGGCCGATCGGCAAACTCACTCTGAAGTGCGTTACTGGAGAGCAGTGGTCTCGGGGGCCATGGCCGGGTTGCTCGGCGTTTGTTTGTCGGTCTTTGCCTCGATTCTTGTCTGGCGCGATTTCAATCGGCGCAGCAAAACCGCAGCCGAATTGCAAGTCGCCAATGACCAATTGGCTCGTCAGACGGAAGAATTGGCCAGCTTCAATCGCTCGCTCAATTTGGAAATCGCCGAGCGAACGCGAGTGAAAGCGGCGCTGTACGAAGCGGATCAACGGAAAGACCAGTTCCTCGCTACGCTGGCCCATGAGTTGCGCAATCCGTTGTCGCCTCTGCTTTCGGCGGCCCAGTTGCTCTCGCTGGGGCCCGGAAGCTCGACAGACACAAAAGAAATGTCGGCCATCATGCTCCGCCAAGTGGAGCAATTGAAACGGCTGATCGACGATTTGCTCGACGTCTCCCGCATTTCTCGAGGAAAATTGCAGCTCCAACTGCAACCGACGCTACTGAGCGAAGCGGTGTTGGCCGCGCTCGATGCCAGCCGGGCATTGATGGAAACGAAGCAGCAACAGCTTGAGGTGGTGTTGCCTCAGCGAGAAGTCTGGATCAATAGCGACAAAGTGCGACTGGCCCAAATCATCGGCAATTTGCTGATCAACGCGGCCAAATACACGCCTCCACAGGGAAAGATCAAGTTGGCGGCTCAGGTCGCAGACCAGCAAGTCGTGCTCTGCGTCGAGGACAATGGCATCGGCATCGCCCCGGAGATGCTGGCTCATATTTTCGGCCTCTTCACGCAGGCCGATACAACGAATGAACGCTCGCAAGGCGGCTTAGGTATTGGTTTGTCTCTCGCCAAAACGCTCGTCGAAATGCACGGCGGCATTATTCAGGCCCAGAGCGCGGGGCTAGGGCACGGCGCGCAGTTCATCGTCTCGATCCCCCTGCCTACCTACAACGCCGAGCAGGCCGCGCCGACAATTGACAGCTCTCAGTCAGACGTGACTTGGCCGCGTCTGCGATTCCTGGTAGTGGACGACAATCAATCGGCTTCACATCTACTTAGTAAGTTGTTGGAAAAGCTCGGTCAACAAGTTCGTATCGCTTCCTCGGCTGAGGCGGCGCTCGCCATCGTGAAGCAATGGGAACCACAAGTAGTCATTTCCGATATTGCCATGCCGGAGGTCTCCGGTCACGAGTTAGCGGAGCAAATCTGCCGGTTGCAGTTGATGCCGCGCCCGATATTGATCGCACTCACCGGCTATGGGCAGGAGAGTGATCGTCAGGCTGCTCTAGCGGCCGGGTTTGAAGAGCATTTGACCAAGCCGATCGGTTTTAGCTCACTCCAATCGCTCTTGTCGCGTCTGGCCAAACGCCTCAACTCGTCGCAAGTTGCGTCCTAGCAACCACATCGAGAATTTCGTCGCCAACCTCTCTGCGGCATGGCAAATGCTCTGAAAGCAGTCGCGTTACTGCTTGGCTCTAAGAAACGATACACCCAGGAGAATCACCATGCTCGGAACAGTTTTGCTCATAGTTTTGATCATGTTGCTGCTCGGTGCGGTGCCAGCTTGGCCGCATAGCCGCAATTGGGGCTATGGTCCCTCCGGCGGATTAGGACTGATCGCCGCCATTTTGATCATTCTTCTGCTGATGGGCCGAATTTAACCGGCCCGAATGATCACATCAGGTCGCAGAACCTTAGGCTGACTCGTCTGCTGTGTCGGCCTCTGCGGAATCCCCCGCCGCCGTGATGACGTGATCGAACTTGATTCCCAGGCTGCTGGTTTTGTTTCGCAAGCTACCGCGCGTAATGCCTAGCATCTTGGCCGCTTTCGATTGATTGCCAGCCGTCAGTTGCAGCACCTTGGTTACGACGTAGCGTTCCATGAACTCGACGGCTTCGGCATAGACGTTTTCGGAATGTGCCGCGATGCGACTGTCGAGCATCGCTCCCAGGTCGCGATCCAGCCCTTTTTCCGTGGGAATGGTTAAGGGACCGGCTTTGGATCGATCTCCCGCACGCACTTCGTCTGGCAGAAATTCCGGCAGGAGCACCGGACCCGAAAGATTCAACAACGCTTTCCGCAGCGCGCTTTGCAGCTCACGAATGTTCCCAGGCCAGGAATACTCCAGCAACACCCTGATTGCATCGGGCGCGACGCGCCGCAGCGGTTTTTCCAGCTCGTGCGAATAGCGCGCAAGATAAGCGTCGATCAACAGCAATAGGTCGTCACCGCGCTCGCGCAGCGGCGGCAGCTTGATCGTGAACCCGTTGAGGCGGTAGTAAAGATCGGGTCGAAAAGTGCCGGCGTCGGACATCGACTCCAAGTCGCGGTTGGTGGCGGTGATGATGCGGACGTTGGTCTGAATCGTCTCGTTGCCGCCCACGCGCTCGAAGCGTTGCTCTTGCAGCAGGCGAAGCAACTTTGCCTGCATCAGCGGAGGCATATCCCCCACTTCATCGAGAAAGATCGTGCCGCCGTTGCATTGCTCGAATTTGCCGATGCGGCGATGGTCGGCCCCGGTGAAGGAGCCTTTCTCGTGGCCGAAGAGTTCGCTTTCGAGCAGCGTCTCGGGCAGCGCCGCACAATTCACGGCCAGAAACGGCTTCGCGCGGCGCTCGCTATGTTGATAGATGGCGCGGGCGATCAGCTCCTTGCCCGTCCCGCTTTCGCCCGTGATGAGCACGGTAACCGTTTGCGGCGCGACGCGGCCAATCGCTTTATAAACCTCCATCATCTGTTGGCTGCGGCCGATCATTTGATTGCTGCTGCCGCTGGATGGCTTGGGCAATTCGACCGGCGTTTCCATCAAGCGGCGGATTTCCAGCGCTTGATTGACGAGCACTTTGATGCGGCCGACATCCAGCGGCTTGAGCAGAAAGTCGAGCGCTCCCAGCTTCATCGCTTCGATGGCCGTATCGCTTTCGCCGCCCGCGGTGATGAAGATGACCGGAACCCGTTCGTCCACATCGCGAATGCTGTGAAACAGCTCGAGGCCCGTCATGCCGGGAAGCACCACATCCAAGAGCAACACATCGGGCTTCGACTTCTTGAGCAGCGCCAGCCCATCCTCGGCCGACCCCGCGGCGAGAACTTCGATATCAATCTGCTTGCAAGCCGCTCTTATGAGGTGAACGACACTGCGATCATCGTCGATGACCAGCACACCAGGCATCTGATTTGCTCCACCGTCCACCCCACTCGGGTGAGCGGTCTTTGATCTACCCTCAAGTCAACCAACTCATTGTGTCAGGCCAACCATGGCCCGCAAGCACTCTCAGGCCGATTCTCCGGAGCATTGCAAAGACGTTTTGCCGTAGCTGAATTCGTGAGAATTCGGCTACTTCCCGCAGTGTCGCGCAGTCCTATTCGAGAATCATGTCGTCCACCGTCTTGCCGCCTGGAATCATCGGCAGAACGTGCTCGACGTAGGGCACCTGAACATTCAAGAGATACGGCCCCTCGGAATTGATCATTTCTTCGAGGGCGGGAACGAGATCGGCCTTGTTGCGAATCGTTTTCGCGCCCCAGCCATAGCCCTTCGCAATGCCGACGAAATCGGGATAACGATCGCTCACAAAGGCTTCGCCCCCTTGGCCGGTCGCTTCGGCGTGGTCGATCGGGCCGAGGTAGGTGTGAGCCCGTTTCTTGCCGTGGAAGCGGTCTTCCCACTGCACCACCATGCCGAGGTGCTGGTTGTCGAGCAGCAGCACCTTCACCGGCAGCTTTTCGCAGAAGCAGGTGGCCATTTCCTGAATATTCATTTGGAAGCTGCCGTCGCCGTCGATATCGACGACTAGCGCATCGGGATGTGCCGCTTGCACACCCATCGCCGCGGGCAAGCCAAAGCCCATCGTCCCCAGGCCACTCGACGAAAGCCACGTTCGAGGC
>JANNTN010000225.1:0-3391 GCA_031394445.1 Anatilimnocola sp. | reverse complement strand
GCGGTGGTTTTGGAGGAGGGAGGCCCGGCGGCGGTTTTTGCGGCGGACCTGGAATGATGCCCGGCGGCATGACCGGCATGCCCGGTCACGCAATTGGCGAAGGTGGTCCTCCCGACGATCCCGAAATGCGCGACATCATGCGGCAAGATATGGAAATGGAACGTAAGACGCATGATCTCGCGATGCGCGCTCGCGAATCGCGCGGCGATGATCGCGCCAAGCTCAAGACCGAACTCACCGAGCACGTCAACAAACATTTCGAAGTCCGCCAGAAACGCCGCGAGCTCCAGCTCAAACGCATGGAGGAAGAATTGCAACGTCTCCGCGACGCAATTTCTTCCCGCAATAAATCGCGCGAGACCATCGTTACTAATCACATCAAGGAACTCATCGGCGAAGAACGCGACCTTGAGTTCTAAGAATCACTCCGCAACGTCACAACGATTGCGGGGTTAATAAGTAGGTCGCAATGTAGGTTCCGCCGGCCCGGCGGAACCTGAATCAGCCGATAGCCCTTGTCCCTGTTCCAGTTCTCTCACTTCCCTCTCCGGCGCTCGCCGCGCGGCACAAACACGCCCGCACTACGCGCCTCGCCTCACCAAGGAGTCTCTTCAATGTCCATCACAGCCTTCCGCTGGCCAACGCTGCTTCGCGGCGCGAGCGCTTTGCTCGCCGCTGCGACCATCAGTTGGTCCGCGACTTTCTCCGCCGCTCAAGAACCGGCTGCCGACACTGAGGCATCCGCCGTTGCCACCAGCAGCGACGAGCTGAGTGAACTCGAGCTCGCTGCCCTTGAATTCACGACCGAGTTGCAACCAGGCGACGACCGCCCACCACCTCCGCGCCGTCCCGACGGTCCACCCCACGGCCGCGACAGTGACGATCGCCGCCCCGGCGATCACGAACGTGGCCCTGGTGATCGTGGCCCTGGTGATCGTGGCCCCGGTGATCGTGGTCCCGGCGATCGTGGCCCCGGTGATCGTGGCCCCGGCGGACCTCGTGGCGGCGGCGATGGCCCGCGCATGGGACCGCCTCGTGGACCGGCAGCCGGCCCGCCGCGTGGCGAACAAGGCCCTGGCACCATCGACGCACAAATCGCTCGTCTCGAACACAAGCTCGACACGATTCTCCACGAGCTTCGCGAACTGCGTGGACAGCGACCACTCATGGGTCCAATGGCCCAGCGCGGCCCGGCTGGCATGCGAGGCATGGGCATGGCCGGCGGCCCGCCTCATCCCCACATGGGCCCGCCACCCTTCGCCCGCCCTGGCATGAGTGGCGGCCGCATGGGACCGCCCCACATGTCGGGCCCTCCCCACGGCCCGCGCCCGCCGCATGACGGCCCGCCCGGCAGCGGCCCTCGTGGCACTGGCCCGCGTAAAGATCGTGATGACGATGGTCCTCGTGGCCCTGGTCCTCGCAGAGATCGTGACGATGACGGCCCTCGCGCCGACCGTGATCGAGGCGACCGCACTCCCCCTCCCCGCGGTGCCGACCGCCGCGACGACGATCTCACCTTCTAACTCGCGGTTCCATCCAAAATAAAAATAGCCGGGACCAAACTTGGTCCCGGTCCCCGTAGTGGCAAGCTGCCAGCTTGCCACTTTCGAATTTGCTTATTCCCCCGCATCCTTCGCCATCGCCGCATATTCATCATCCAAAAACGGCATCAAGCTCTCAATCTTCGCCCCGCTCGCCAGCGCCTCTCGCCACACCGCCTCCCCCTTCGCCCTCGTCTGACCGTCAGCCCGCTTGTTCATCAGCAGATAAGCCCCTTTGACGACGAGGCCCGCCGTAGCATCCGCCTGCAGCTTCCTATCAGCAATCGCCACCGCCAATCCGGGCGGCATGTCGTTGAACCGATACGTCTCATTCTTTCCTTTCACGCGCAACACAACCGCATCCTTCTTCCCCTCGACAAACGACACGTCCGTTGGTCCCACTTTGAACGACTCCGCCGCCGCCATCTCCCCCACTGCCTCCGCCAGCGCCTGCCGAAACTGCCGCACCTGCTCTCCCACCATCTTGAGCCGCGCTACCGCCTCGCGATGCTTCGGCAGCACCGCCTGCGTTGCCGCCCGCGCCAAATGCGTATCGGCCGTCTTGAAATCCTGAATCACAATCGCCGCCATCGCGCTCTCCAGCGACTTGACGAGCGCCTGAACTTGCGACTTCGCAACCTTCGGCAAATTCTCGGTTCTCTTACCCGCCGCCGCGCCAGCTAGCTCCGGCGGCTCCACTTTTTTCTCCACTACAGCCGTACGCTCCGGAGTCGGAACCGGAGCTTCTCGCAGCACGGGCGCTTCCCGCGTTGTCGGCGGCTCTACGCCCACCTCACTCGCCGGACTTTGCACCGTTCGCTTCACAGGCGGCTCTTTCGCCACCGGCTTCGTCATTCGCGGCTTCACCAGCGGCGCTGCTTCGCTCTCAAACTGTTGATTTTCTGCCTCTTTTCGCCCTTTTGAAACAATGCTCAACCGATACGTCAATCCCGCCGCCACCAGCACCAATCCCAAAACCACCGCCGCCGTTCCCCACCCAAATCCACCGCGTCCCGCCGCCCGTTTCGCCCGCTGCGTCGCATTCGCTGCTCGCAGCGTCGGTTGTGCCGCAACAGGAAACGCTTCCGGCAACGCTCCCACTGGCATAGCCGATCCCACTGGAATCGCACTCGGCATTTCGCCTGCCGTCACGCCATAAATCGGCGACGGCACCGCCGCCCACGCCTCCGCCGCCACCACCACCGGCTCAATCACAACGGGCAGCGGCGCAATGAGCGACGGCACCTCCAACTCCCCATCACATTCAGGCGGCAACAGCGAATCAGCCTCCGTGCTCCCCGTTACTCCCGCGTCGTACCGTGCCCGTTTTTTCGCATCCGTCAAACAATCCTTCGCCGCCCGAATCTCATCCAGCAGCCGCGACCACTCCCTTGCATTCGGCCCCGGCCGAAAACTCCGCACCCTCGTCATCGCCCGTTCCGCCGCCGCCGCAATCTTCGCCGTATCCAACTCCTCCGCAGTCACCCCTAACAACTCGTAGTAATTAGGCGCAGCAGTCTTCAGCCCCAGCCACTCGCGATATGGATTGAAGTTCTCACTCATTGACTCACCACTCACCCAATCTTCCCACCCGCAGCATATCCCGCAACCCCTTCCCCAACAACGCTTTACCGCCACCCATCGCCCAGCTTGGATGGACAAATCGGCCCGCATCGCGATACTTCCAAATCGGTCGCCCCCTCTCTATCGTCTAGGATATGGCTGCCGCTTATCGCGACGCTTTTCTGGCCGCTTCCCGCGCAGGTGAATTGATGCTCCGCTTCTTTTCGCGTTTTTGCTGCTTCGCGGCCCTCCTCATTGCCGGAGTTTGGATGACCAGTGCCTTCTCA
>JANNTN010000408.1:0-5786 GCA_031394445.1 Anatilimnocola sp. | reverse complement strand
CAAGTGCTGAGATGCCGAGTGGCCCGCCTCTGCCATTCTCAGGCGAAGTGTATCGCCCCACGGAGACCGTCTTCACCAACACGTTCGATCAACTGGACCAAGGCGGCTCGTTCCAAAGCTCGGCGGGCGCGACGCACCAGGACGATCAATCCTGAGAACGGCGCGTCGCCGATCAGCGACAAGAAGTCATCCCGGTTGCAGGTCACCAAGATGTAGCCGCTGGCATTCGCGTATCGGAAGACTTCGTCGTCCGTGGTTGTCGTTAGCAAGACTTCACGCAGGCGGATGACTTGGTGGCCCTGTGATTCCTATGCGGCACAGTGCTTCCAAAGCGAACGCGGCATCTTCGGGAACGTCGTGGTCGAAGAAGAAGGTCATGCTTCCGGCTGCATCTGACGTGACACGAGGACGTCAATTTCGCCGCGATGATCCTCGTAGTACGCGAGGCATTCGTAAACTTGAGCGCGAGTCAGCGTGGGAAAGCAGTTCGAAACAACGGACTCGACCGACTCACCCGTTTGCAGGAGGGCGATCACGTCATGCACGCCGATTCGAGTCCCCTCGACGATGGCCTGGCCGCTACGAACTCCGGGGACGTTAGCGATGTACCGATAACCGGATGACGGAAGTTTGGCAGAAGTGCTCATAGCAGACAGAATACGAAGCCACGCTATGCGTGGCTAGCCGTGAGGACTCGGGGCTACTTCGTCAGAAACTAAGATGGCAGGAAACGTTGTTTGCGCCAATCGTCTACCGAGCAGAAGCAGCCGCCCGGAAATTGCCCGGTCAGACTTTGTGCTGAGATAGGTATCGTTCGCCGGGCGGTTTATTTCTGGCTAATCCGCGTGGGACAGCGCGCCCCGTTGGGACTGGTGGGATTTATTTGGTTCGGTACCCAGGCCGATGGCCTGGGCTGACGAATTGCGGCCCGTTGGGCCTGAGGAGGGGCTCGTCACGCGGAGCGTGACGGCTTCGAATTGAGGGCTAGTCAGGTGGTGGTCGAAGGTAGTCCGCTTACTCTGTAAGGGACGGAACTCGTGCGCCCTCCGGGCGGGAGAAATAAGAGAAAGGGAATTGCCACCAGGGACTAAAGTCCCTGGCAACCCGCGTGCGCCCTGCGGGCGGGGAGGACAATGAGTGCCTTGCTATTAGGGACTGAAGTACCTGGCAACCAGCGTGCGCCCTGCGGGCGGGGAGGACATTGAGGGCACTGCTACTGGGGACTAAAGTCCCTGGCAACATTCGTGCGCCCTCCGGGTGGAGAAATAAGCGAATTGCCACCAGGGACTAAAGTCCCTGGCAACATTTGTGCGCCCTCCGGGCGAAGACGGGAAGAGTCGAGTGAATTGCTAACCGCTGGGGAATTGTTTGCAGTATTCGTAGAGGGCCATGGCGGTGGCGTTGGCGACGTTGTAGGCGAAGGGGAGGCCCCAGACGGGGATTTCGACGACGGAATCGACGAGGGAGAGCTCTTCGTCGGTGAGGCCGAGGCGTTCGTTGCCGATGACGAGAGCGGTGCGGCGGACGAAGCGATATTCGTGGAGGTTTTGGGAGTTGGTGGTTTGTTCGAGGCCTACGAGGTGGTAGCCCTGGGCTTTGAGTTCTTTCAGGACGGGCGGGTGGGTGCGGTGGGGCTCGATTTGGACCTGATCGGCACCGTCGCGGGCGATGGTTTTGTCGATCTTGGGATTGCCGCAGGCGATGAGTCGTGTGATGCCGCAGCAGCCGGCGGTGCGGACGATGTTCGAGAGGTTGACGTTGCTGCGCATGGGGGCGCAGCAGAGGATGAGGTCGCGCGGTTGCGAGAGCGGGGTGGGAGGTTTGTGGCGAAGGTGGGCGAAGTGCGGAGTGTGGAGTTCGGAATGCGGAGTGTCGGACATGGCGTTTTTCCGACTTGAAACTTGTGCCGGCCCTCCGGGCCTAGCAAAAAAAATCGCCGGTTCGCATGTCCCCGACCTGACGGTCGGGGCTACTTCTTGCCGGCCCTCCGGGCCTGAGAGAACCGAAGCGTTGTGCAGCCCGCAGAAATTAATTTACCAGGGTGGCTACGCCGTCAGACACCTGCGCCTGCGGCTACGGGTTAAACGAGGTAGTCTATCTTCCAGCGGTGTGCGTTAGCGGCGGATTTTGACTTCGGAGGTGATGGAGAGGATGCCGTAGAGGTCTTTGGCGTCTTGCGTGGAGAGGGCGATGCAGCCGAGGGTTTGGTCGCCGGGGATGGCGGGGCTGCCGTGAATGGCCACTTCGCCGCCGAGGCTGAGCCACCAGCCGCCATAGGGGTTGTTGGGGTCGTTGGCGGGAATGACGCGGCCATCGACGAAGCCGACATAAGACTTTTGCTGCGAGCGCTTGTCGATGACTTTGAACTCGCCGGGTTGCGGCGGCTGATCGCCGAGCGTGAACGGGAAGCGGCCGGCGTATAAATCGCCGACGAGCACTGTCAATTCGCCCGTGGACAGGTTGACATCGGCCCGAAACGGACCAGGGACGACCTTCAGTTCGGTTCCTGGAATCAAAACCCCTGGATCGGTTACGTCCTTACTATTTATGTTCTGCAGCAGCCGGTACTCGACGTTGTACTGATAGGCGACGTCGTAGAGCGTTTCGCCTTTGCGGACCTGATGAGGAGAGGCGAGCAGGTGCTCGCGGGAATAGATCACCTTCCCGGCGAGTGGATCGAGCCAGGAGAGGAGGACGGCTCGCTGGTCGGCGGGGAGGTCGGGGTTGGAGTAATGCGGCGTGAGCTTGGCGAGGGCCGTTCTGAATTTGTTTTCGTTCACCAGTTGATCGGCTTCGGCCAGGTCGCGCTTCAGGTCGTAAGCCGCGAGGGCCGGCGCGGCGGCGGTGGCCGCGCTGGCGGGGGAAACGGGTTCCGACTGTGGCAGCGGTGGCTGGCTGGCGGAGCCAACGGAGTTGGATGGGGGTTCGGTCGGTGGGGCTGGCGCTTCGTACGTGCTTTGGGCGAGGCCGCTGTCGTTTTGCGTTGATGTGGCAAAGGCTGGGGCGGCGGGCGACTGGTTGGCTGTGGGCTCGTAGCTGGGCACGAACGAGGAAGGGCGATCCGCCGAGGCGGCGGGGGACGATTGATAGGTTTGATACGACGCGCCGCTGGCGTTTGCACCACGCGAATAAGTCGCGGGGGAGGGGGCGGGAGGCAGGGCTCCGTTGGACCCCCAATCGATGATCGGCTGGATCGGTTCGCCGCCGGAATTTGGCATGCGGTCGAAGTCTGGCTTGCTGAGCGCAACATAGACGCCGTAGAGCACGCCCAGCAGCACCGCGAGCAAGGCCGCCGATTTGATGGTGTTCACGATCGTCCTCCTTGACTGTACCTATCTGTGCCGCGCATTCCTTGGCGGCGATCTTCCTGGGCCGCGCTCTTCTTTGGCCGACCGAGTGTGGTCGGGTCGCGGCTTATGTCGCGCAAAATAATTCGCGCGAAAGCGAATGATAGGTCGAAACGGTTAGTTGAACCAGAGCGATCTGGCAGCGGTTGCCAGCAGCGGAGCGCGGCCTACAATCAGCCAGCGGGGAAATGGGCCGCTAGCGACGCTAGCTATTAGGTGAGCATGCCGGGGAGCAAGCCATGAGCGGGAAGACAATTTTCAAGCGGATCATCGATAAAGAGATCCCGGCCAAGATTGCGTACGAGGACGACCATTGCTTGGCGTTTCACGATGTGAATCCGCAAGCGCCGACACATGTGCTGCTGATTCCGAAGAAGGAGATTCGGTCGCTGAACGATCCGGATGCGGAGGATCAAATGTTGCTAGGGCACCTAATGATGCGAGTGCCGGTGATTGCGGAGCAACTGGGGCTAGGCAATGGCTATCGGCTGGTTGTGAATTGCGGGGCAGACGCGGGGCAGACGGTGGACCATCTGCATTTGCATATTTTGGGTGGGCGGGTGATGACGTGGCCGCCGGGGTAAGCAATCCCTCGCTTACGCTTCGGGTTGGTATTCAAGCCGAGCGGCGGATGTCGGCGTCGATGGCGGAGCCGAAGTAGAGTTCGCGGGCTTTGGGATGGTTGATCACTTCCTGGGGCGTGCCGTGGCAAAGGACTTGCCCTTTTTCGACGACATAGGCGCGGTCGGTGATTTGGAGCGTTTCGCGAACCTGGTGGTCGGTGATGAGGATCGAGATGCCGCGGGTTTTCAAATCGCGGATGATTTTTTGAATGCTCTCGATCGTGACGGGGTCGATGCCGGTGAAGGGTTCGTCGAGGAGGATGATCTCGGGATCGTTTACGAGGCAGCGGGCGATTTCCAGCCGACGCCGCTCGCCACCGGAGAGTGTGCCGGCTTTGCTTTTTCGCAGGCGGGCGATACCGAATTGCTCGAGTAGTTCTTCGCAGCGTTTGCGCCGCGTCGCGCGGTCCATGTTGAGCAGTTCCATCACGCCGAGCAGATTTTGCTCGACGGAGAGCTTGCGGAAGACGCTCGATTCCTGGGCCAGATAGCCCATGCCCCCTTCTTTCGCACGGCGATACATGGGCCAGCGGGTGACGTCGATTTCGTTCAGCACGACTTGCCCCTCGTCGGGCTCGATCATGCCGCAGGTCATGCGAAAGCTGGTCGTCTTGCCCGCGCCGTTGGGGCCAAGCAGACCGACGATCTCGGCAGCGTCCACTGAAAAGGCAACGCCATCGACGACGCGGCGGCTGCCAAATGTTTTGACCAATCCTTCGGCTTCCAAAATCGGCATCGAACAATCCTCCGTGATGGCTGACGCTTCAGCGTATCGGTCCCATGCGGCTGAACTTGGGAAGAAAGGGAATGGGGGAGTTCCAGGTGTGGGGCCAGTAGATCAGTAGAGCTTTGCCGATGAGCAGATCGCGCTCGACGTAGTGGTGGTTTTCCCAGATGCCTTCGCGGTTGCGGATGTACCAATAGCGGCCGTCGGAGCTTTGCGGGCTGTTATCGCCCAGCGGCAGGAACTGATCTTTATCGAGCACGAACTGGATGCTGCGGCGATTCAAATCGGCGAAGAGGCCGCGCGGGGCAGTCCATTGGGTCGGATCTTGAAAGACTTGGCGAATGCCTTCGGCACCGGGGGAATAAGTGTAGTCGTTGTTGCCGTCGCCGCCGGTGGTGGCGATGTAATACTTGTCGCGGAAGATGCGGAGGCTGGAAAGCTTGACATCGGCACCGCGAGCGGCGAATCCCGCCGGCGCGAGGTCGCCGGGATCGTTGGGGGACCATTGAGGGGCAATCAAATCGACCGTCTCGTATTGTGTCGGTCCGTCGAATTTGACAACGCTGCCGTTGACCCAGAGGAGCATTTCGTGGTCGCAATTGGAAAGGCGAAGGCGATAGCTGCCGGGGCCTTTGACGGAGGTGTTTGCAGTAACTGTCGGCTTGGTGGCACCATCGTCGCCAGTGAATTCGAGGGGCTTGCCGGTGGCATCGGTCACGCTCATGGTGGCCTGGCCGTCGGCCAGGTTGATTTTGCAAATGTGCTTCACACCGCCGCGGACGAGGAGGAGCGAAAGTTCGCCTTGCTGGCCGGTGACGTCGGCCACGCAATCGACCGCGAGATCATCGACCCAATGCTCGCCGAGGGACGCGGGCTGGGGCTCGTCGCCAAGTGGCGGGCTGGGAGGGATATCGATGGGAGGGCGATAGCCTTTGGTCATGGGCCAACGCCAGGCGGGGGCGACGCGGCTGGAGACGGCGTGCTCGCGAGAGGAGGGGTTGTAGGCGTAGAAATCGGCGAGGAGTTCGCCGCGCCGCTCGGCAACGCCGGCGGGTAGCTCGTGCCGTTCGACGATCGTCTGCCAATCGC
>JANNTN010000367.1:0-6236 GCA_031394445.1 Anatilimnocola sp. | reverse complement strand
TCGATTGTGAGCTGGTTGTTGTTCGCAGTCAGCGACGCATGGCAGTAGTCGGAACGCCATTCGGTTTGGGCTAATGGAATAACGCTGGCCCGACGGCGGCCGCCACCGGTTAGCCAGCCTTCGCGCGTTTCGGCAGCGGGTGAAAAAGCGGCATTGGTTGCAAGCGGAAGCGATTGTACGTAGCGGATTTCGCTGGCGGGAGATTTGGGTGGTCCGATCAGGCAGTCGGCGATGAATAAAACCAGATCATTGCGTGCAAAGAAGACTTGCCGCTTCAGCTTGAAGCCGTGCGACAGCGGCTGCTCGATCTCTAAATAGTCGCAGGAGTTTTCGCGGTGCCAGGAAACTTCGGTCCATTCGCCTTGGGGTTTCAGTGTTTCGCCGGCGACAATGGCTTGCCACTGCCAGTTTCCGTCGAGCAGGAGAACGCCGGCGGCTCGGAACTCGATGCGCACTTCGTCGCGCGAAAAATCGACGAGAAACTCGTCGTGCGGTGCTCTTTTGCCGCGCCGGAGGAGGGCCATTTTGGCCGTGGCGTTGTAATAGCCGGGTTGCGCCGACAGATCGAATGGCGACGCGGGCAATTTGGCACCGTTCGCGTCGCTGGGACTGGCGGCTTTTCGCGGCTGCTGTTGCGGCGACTTTTTGGCTTTAGCGGTCGCCGTTTTCGATTGGGAACGGGCGCGGCGGGCGGGCGGGGCAGTTGTCATTCTCGGTTGGCCGGGGGGCGATATAATGGACGGCGGTACCGGACGGCACCTAGCGTCCTGGCGAAGGTTTTACCAAGAGTGGCGTGAATCGCAAGTGCTGGCCAGGAAGGTGGATGTATGAAATCGAGCTTCTTGCTGTGGGTTGGCACTGTGACGCTGGCGGCGCTGATGTCGGTGGCGATGCAAACGACTGCGCCACGGACGATCACGGCTGACGACGAGCCACCGCCCACCGAGCTGGTGCGGTTATCGAAGACGAACGAGATTTGGTTCGACTCGAAGCGAAAAGCGGTGGTCGTGGACGGGCAGGTGTGCCTGCGCGAGGGGCAGCTTGAGATGTTTGCTTGCCCCAAGGGGACGAACTAGCACGATTCGGTGTTATCGATTATTTGCATGGCGGTGTAGGTCCTTGCGGGGTTGCTGCGGGCGGGGGCTCGGCAGGGAACGCCGGTGTCGTTCGATCCGAAATATCAGGCAGCGACGGGGCAGATTATCGATGTGTATGTGTTGTGGAAGGACGAGGAGGGGGGAAAGCACCAGGTGCGGGCTCAGGAGTGGATCAAGGATGCCAAAAAGGAAAAGCCGATGGGCTACGACTGGGTCTTTGCGGGAAGCGGGTTTTGGAAAGATGAAGAAACCGGGATGGAGCATTACAAAGCGAATGGCGGCGATTTGGTGTGTGTTTCGAATTTTCCGACGGCGACACTCGACTTGCCGATTCAAAGCTCTGACGCCAACGACGAGCTGATGTTTGTGGCGTACAAGGAACATGTTCCGGCACGCGGGACGAAAGTTCGTGTGGTGTTCATTCCGCGGGTGGAGAAGAAATGAACGAGCGCGATGAGAATACCGGGTCTGTTTCGCTTGACGCGACTCCAACGCCGGATGGTAACGAGCAAGCGCCGGCGCGGCCCATGTGCCAGATTTGCAGCGGTCGGTTGATAGAAATTCGTGCCAAGTTGCAGTGCGAGCGGTGCCATACGATTTGGGAGACGTGCTGCGAAGGTGGGCGTTGTGTGTAGCTGTCGCGGCGAATGCTAGCGGACAGGTTTGCCCAGGTGGTACAAGCGGTAGGGCCGTTACCGCAAGCAAAACCGGTGGCTTAAGCTGATCCGGCAGATTGGGAATCTCTACTACTACCGCGCCAGTCGGACCGAATTCGTAGGGCATGCGCACTGTAGAAGGCACACTCCGTGTGCCGCGATCAAACAACGGCACACGGAGTGTGCCTACTACTCTGATGGCGATGGCCATCTTTGCGCTGGCGTTACACCCGGCAGGGTTTGCCCATGCGCAGCATCCGTATAGGGTGATCTATCCCGAGCAGGTCGAAATCGACTATCGCGATCCGTCGCAATTTCCATTCATTCCGTTGCCGCCGAGCGGGCCGCCGCCGACCGTGACGACGCCGCCAACGGGCGACACACGATTTTTCGCGCTCAACGATGCGGTGCGAACCTCGCTGGGCAATGGCCGCGTGGTCCGCATCTTGGCCGGCGTGAATGCGATCAACAGCGGCACGACGATCTACGATGCGGCGGTGACCAACACGACGATCGACCAGGCGCAGGGGCGGTTCGATCCGTTCTTGCAGCTCAATAACAACTGGAATCGCATCGATCAGCCGCAAGCGGGGTTCGATCCGGCCACTGGGACGTTCATTGGCACTTCGCAAATCGACCAGTACAACATGAACCTGGCGCTGAGCAAAATCAATCCGCTCGGCGGACAGTGGGATTTTGGTGTTAATGTACTGAATCAGCAATTTCCGCACAGTGCGTTGCCGCCGAGCCTGTTACCGCTGAATCCGCAGACGGCGGCGAATACGTTCTTGGGCTACACGCAGCCGGTGCTACGAGGCGCGGGGATGCGGGCGAATCTGGCACCGGTGGTGCTGGCGCGGATCAATACGGAAATCTCGTTTTTTCAGCTCAAAGCGGGTGTGCAGCAGAATGTGCGGGATGTGATTCGGGCGTACTGGGACTTGGTTGCGGCGCGGGCGGCGGCGTGGGCTCGCAGCCGGCAGGAGGAGCAGGCGGATTTTGCGTCGCGGCTGGCGACGGCTCAAATGCGGGCCGATTTGACGAACGCCGGCAATGCGGCGCAGGCTAGAACGTCGCTGGCGAATTTTCGGGCACAGCGAATTGCGGCGGACGCGAATGTGTTGCAGGTGGAGGGAACGCTGCGCAACTTGCTGGGATTGCCGCCGTGGGATGAGGCCCAACTGATTGCGAGCACGGAGCCGGTGCTGGAGCGGGTGAAGCCCGATTGGCACGAATTGGTTGATTTGGCGGCGGCGCGGCGGCCGGATTTGGTGGAACTGAAGCTGATTTTGGAAGCGGACGAGCAGCAGCGGATCATTGCGAATAACAACGCGTTGCCGCAGCTTAATGGGCAGGCGCTGTATCGTTGGAACGGTTTGGAAGGGGAATTGCCGAATGGAAACGGTGTCATTGCTACCGCGCCGGGGCAATTTGCGGATTGGACGTTGGGGGTGAATTTTTCGGTGCCGATTGGATTGCGGACCGCGCGGGCTCAGTTGCGGCAGCGGGAGTTGATCATTGCTCGCGACCGGGCGAACCTGGATCAGGGGCTGCATGCGGCGTCGCACTTGCTGGCGACGTCGCTGCGTAACCTGGATTTGGCGTATGAACAGTATTTGGCATACAAGGAAGCGCGGGTCGCGGCTCGCGAGAACTTGAACGTACAGTTGCGGACGTTTCGGGCCAGCTTGATCAATTACATTCCGGTCTTGCAGGCGATCACGGACTGGGGAAATGCCATCACCAATGAGGCGACGGCGATCTCGCAGTACAACACGCTGCTGGCGGACTTGGAATTGCAAACGGGGACGATTTTGGAGACGCATGGCGTGAGTTTTTATGAGGAACGCTATGGAACGATTGGGCCGCTGAGCCACGCCCGGGCGTATCCGCAAGCGACGCCGCCGACGCCGAATTATGACCGCTATCCGCCGGGTGACCGGGCGGCGGAAAGCGTGTTCGATTTGCAAGATCCGATCAATTTTCGCACGATCCCGCGGCCGACGGAGGAATTGCCGGCAGCGCCGCAGCAGCCCTTCGAACTGCCGTCACCGGGCGGGCGACCGTTCGAATTGCCGGCACCGGGGCCAGGGCCGGGGCCGCGTAACCGCTAGCAGTGGCAGCGGGCGGGGTCCAAAGTCCGAGGTTTGGGGGAGTTGTTCTTGCCCGAACTTCACATCCGCGATACAAGTTGCGACCTGATTTGAGCTAGCGGGATTAGGCGACGGGAAATCGATTGATGGCTACTGACATTGCGAGTTCAGCAACCGCGCATGAGCCGCGGTCTTTCGGAGAACAGTTCACGCGGCTGTGCGTGAGCCGGCGGGTGCCAATCACGATTGGCCTCTTGGCGCTGTTGTTGATTTTGGACGGGTATGTGTTTCATGGGCGGCCGCGGGACATTTTCAATTGGACCGACCCGGTAGCGGCAATGGGCGTGCTGGCGGTCTTTTTTGGGTTGCTGGTGCGGTCGTGGGCGGCGGGGACGCTGAAGAAGCAAAAGCAACTGGCGACGACGGGGCCGTATGCTTGGATTCGCCATCCGCTGTATTTCGGTTCGAGCTTGATGATGGTTGGCTTTGCGGCGCTTGGTTTCGATCCGCTGTCGCTGGCGGTGGTGGGTCCGCCGATTGCCTGGATGTATTGGCAGGCGATACGGAGCGAGGACCGGAACATTTGCCGGCTGTTTCCGACGGAGTGGCCGAGCTATGCGGCGAACGTGCCGGGGATCATTCCGCGTCGTCTGACGTGGCCCCGATTTGATGATTGGTCGCGGGCGCAGTGGTTAAGAAATACGGAATATCAGGCTTGGATGGGGGCAGCGGCGGCGTTATTCGCGTTGAAGATGTATCAGCTTTTGTGGTAAGTACAACTACGAGACGGCTTCGGCGCGGCGCTCGCCGCGTTGGTTGTGGCGCTCGATGGCGGCACCGATGAAGGCGGCGAAGAGAGGCTGAGCCAGCGTGGGTTTTGATTTGAATTCGGGATGGAACTGGACGGCGAGGAACCAGGGGTGATCCGGTAGCTCGATGATTTCGACGAGCTTGCCGTCGGGGCTGGTGCCGGTGAAGGCAAAGCCGTGGGCCGTGAACTGTTGGCGATAGACGTTGTTGAATTCGTAGCGGTGGCGGTGGCGCTCGGAGATGTTTTCTTTGTTGTAAGCCTCGCGGGCTAGCGAACCTTCCACCAGAGACGCGGGCTGCGTGCCGAGACGCATGGTGCCGCCCTTGTCGGTGATGTTGCGCTGCTCGTCGAGCAGGCAGATGACGGGGTGGGGGGTGTCTTTGTTGAACTCGCTGGAATGGGCACCGGTGAGGCCGACGACGTTGCGGGCGAACTCAATGGCGGCGCACTGCATGCCGAGGCAGATGCCAAAGAAGGGGATGCCGCGCTCGCGGGCGTAGCGGATGGCTTCGATTTTGCCTTCGATGCCGCGTTCGCCGAAGCCACCGGGGACGAGGATGCCGTCGTAGCCGGCGAGGAGGGGCGGGGCACCCTCGTTTTCGATTTGCTCGCTTTGGATGCGGGCGACGCGGACCTGGCATTCGTGGTGCATGCCGGCGTGGTCGAGGGCTTCGTAGATGGATTTATAGGCGTCTTTGTGCTCGGCGTATTTCCCGACGACGGCGATGCTGATTTCGTGCTTGGGGTTGCGGAGGACGTGGAGGATATGCCGCCAGTTGTCGAGATCGAGAAGGCTGGCTTTGAGACCGAGGCCGAGCTTTTTCACAATTTGCGAATCGAGGCCGGCATCGACGAGGCTGAGCGGCACTTCGTAAATCGAGAAATCTTTGTCCTTCTCTTCGATGACGCATTCTTTCGGCACGTTGCAGAAGAGGGCCATCTTTTCGCAATCTTCGCGCGGGATGGAGCGCTCGGTGCGGCAGATGAGGATGTCGGGCTGGATACCGATTTGACGGAGGAGGCCGACGGAGTGCTGCGTGGGCTTGGTTTTTAGCTCGCCGGCGGCTTTGAGATAGGGCACGAGGGTGAGGTGGATGTAGAGGCAGTTTTCTTTGCCGACATCGAGGGCGAATTGGCGGATGGCTTCGAGGAAGGGGAGGCTTTCGATATCGCCGACCGTGCCGCCGATTTCGGTGATGACGAGATCGACGCCGGGCTCGGCCAGTTTGGCGATGCAGGACTTGATTTCGTTGGTGATGTGCGGGATGACCTGGACCGTTTTGCCGAGGAACTCGCCGCGGCGTTCTTTTTCGATGACGGAGAGGTAGATCTGGCCGGTGGTGTAGTTCGAGTCGCGGGTGAGGGGGGAGTTGGTGAAGCGTTCGTAGTGGCCGAGGTCGAGGTCGGTTTCGCTGCCGTCGTCGAGGACATAGACCTCGCCGTGCTGGTAGGGGCTCATCGTGCCGGGATCGACGTTGATGTACGGATCGAGCTTTTGCAGCCGGACGTTGAGGCCGCGGCCTTCGAGGAGCATGCCGACCGATGCGCTGGTGAGCCCCTTGCCGAGGGAACTGACGAC
>JANNTN010000235.1:0-15319 GCA_031394445.1 Anatilimnocola sp. | reverse complement strand
CAATTCAATCTCGGCCGCGGCTGCGGAACCGCTGCCGCCAACGCCATCAGTTGAAACTGCCAGCGAAGCCGCAGCCGAAACAACCTCCAGCGCGTTCGCTGCGGCAATATCCACATTGCCAGCCGCGGTAACTTCCACGCCGTCGCCAATCCACGCTTTCACATCCGTATCGACGAAGGTGAGAGCCACATTAGCGCCGACGGCAAAATCGCTGCCAACCGTCACTGCACCGGCCACAGGCACGAGCAGATTGTCATTCGTGGCGTGAATCGACAGGTTGGTTGTTGTTATGGTCGATTCGCCGCTTACGTGAGCCCATGTCTGGTTATTGACGACCACAACCGGTACGGCACCGGCAACTGCTCCGCTTTCCTTTGCGCCGGAGCCGCTGGCGGCGACGCCGACGGCTTCATTTTTTGTCCGGGCGTCAACCTTAACCGCCAAAGCCGCGACCTGCGCGTTCTCGACAAACGCCAGCGTCGTTTGGTTGAGCTGGTTGTGCGTATAGGTTCCGCCGATCCCCACGTCATTCCCGAATCCAAACGCGCCCGCCACTGCCATCAAGCTCGGTTCGCTAAAGGCATCTAACTTGACTTCATCGACGGCAGTCACCGTCATGTCGTCCCGAATGAAGGCCCGCGCGTCCTGATCGACCCAGTTCACCGCGACGGAACCCGACGCGCCAAAGCCATACTCGCCCCCCGTGTCCCCCTCGCCAACCGATGCCGTGCTCTGCGAGCCTCCGCCGTTGTCGGTGCCCGGCGAAATACCGGCTGATGCAGCCACGCTCCACGTCCGCGGCCGCGAATGAGCGTTCAAGATAACGTCATCGCCAGCATGAACACTGCCCAACTCGCCGCCAAAATGTCCGGGCGGAACCGGCTCTCTCGAATCGCCGATAAAAGCCCGCACCTTGTCGCTGATCTCGGTGATCGAAACCGAAATGCCGACGCCAACCTCGCCGCCGATGGCGATCGCCGGAGTCACGCTGATTGCGCTGACATCGCTTTCCGCATCGAGCAACACATCGCGCCCCGCGAACACCGTAGCGCGGTCCTCAATAAACGCCAGCGTCCTGTTGCGTTCGCGGGCATAAATCACAGCGCCATCCACGCCAATTTTTTCCGCGTAGTCGCCGGCCTGCACCACCGTGACCAGATCAACGATCGTGTCGGCGATCACACTGACATCCCGGCCCGCTGATACCGTCGCCAGGTCATCGACATACGCCACCGCAAAATTCTGGGCGAAGATGCCGCTGAAAAAGCCGCCGGCACCCGTCTCCGCCTGGTTCTGGGCATAGTTCAGCACCGATGCGTTGCCCGCCAAATTGACCATTTCCACGCTGGCCTCGGCCTGAATCTTCACATCCTGATCGCTGGGCAGCGACAGCAACCGCTGATTAATCCTCGCCCCCCGCGCAACCGCGGCTGTCGCGGCGTTGTAGGGGAAGAACACGGTGAACCCACCACCAATCGCCGTCCCTCCCTGCTCCACCGATCCACCCGCATGGACATACGTCGTTCCCACGTCATCTTCTTCGTCCAGGTTGTCCAGCAGTGCGGGCAGCTCCTCTTCAAATGCGGCCTTCGCGTCGTCACCATGTCTGGCCGCGGCATCGTATGCCACGCCGATCAACTCGGCCTGCGTACTGGGGCCAATGCCCAGAATCTCCAGCACCAGATCCAGCGGCTCGACCGGACTGGTCACGGTCGAGGTCGAATTCACCGCCAGATTTCGCGCGACATCCACATCCGCGTTCCAGCCCACGAACGCATCCGCCTGATTGGCCGCTTTGGAGTACGTCACAGCACCCCCCAAGCTCGTTTCCTTCGTCGCGCCAAGCGCGCCAACGGTGCCGCTGGCACTAATCTGGAACGGATCGAGTGTCTCTGCTTCGAGCGCCAGATCTCGACCAACACGAATCGACGCCCCCTGTCCAATCAGCGCGTTAGCCTTGTTGTCACCGGTCGCCAGCGCAAAACCAACAGCGTACCCGTCTTTGTTCGACTCGCTCGTCATCAGCAAGCCGAGCGCCTCCACGCCGATTTCAATGACCGAGGGTGCCTGGCCTTGGAAGAAATCCGTAATTTTCTTGAAATCCTCGGCCGAACCCGGATCGGAATCGCTCTGCCCCGCGCTAAAGGACGCCATCGATCGCGTCACGTTCTCGGAGTTGACCGACCGGCCTTGAATGCTCAAATCGCCCGTCGTGGTGACGTTTCCGCTGACGTTCGCCGTGGCATTCGATTGGAAGAAGCTGAGGGCGAAGGTCAACCCCAAGCCCGATTCGCTGCTCTGGCCGCTGCTAAAGCCGGTCGCAATTGCCGTATTGCGAAACGAATTGAGATTCTCGGCCGTCACGGAAACATTGTCGGCTTCGATTGTGGCCCCGTTGTGAATGTCAGCTAGCGACTGCGATCGGCCCAGCGCCAGCGACAACGAGATGCTCTTGCTATCGCTAACCGTCGGCACAAACGTCCGCACCTTCAGCTTGTTATCGACATGCGACACGACCTGCACGTCGTTAACCGCCTTGATCAGCGCGCCATTTTCGACATCAATTCTGGCGACCGGAGACGAATTGCCGTACGTCAGCCCAAACCCACTTTTCAGCGTGGTGATATCGGCTTCCGCTATCGCCGTAGCGCTCACGATCACGTCGTGCGAAGCTCGTAGCAAACTCCCCGCCCCGACGACGATCCTCGCCGACGGCTCGACGACAATCGCAATGGCCGCATCCGTCGATATCCCTACCGGTTCGACGAGTTGGGCACTATCGACAAGCTGGTTATCCACATCGATGTCTTCGCCAAAGGCGTAGCCCGATCGGTTGGCCGTCGTGCCGGCCAACTCCAGCCAGCGATACACCCGATTGGGCTGGCGATCATTGCCGACCACCAGGTCCAGTCCCGGTTGGCCGTCGATGTCACCCGCGATCAGCGAAGTCGTGTAACGAGCCGCTCCAGCAATGTCTTGCCCCGCGCCCAGGCTGCCGGCTGTATTGCGATAGATGCGGTTGCGCTTACCGTCAAAGCCCGCGATCAAATCAGCCCGGCTATCGCCGTCGATATCAGCAAAGGCCAGCGACGTAGCCGGCAACGACGCCGCCTCGATAGTCGTCGGCGCCGCAAAGTTGCCTGCGGCAAATTGATAAACTCGAATCCCTTCGCCATCAGTGGCGATGGCCAATTCGGCGTTGGCATCGGCGTCGATATTTGCCAAGGCAACGGCCGTCGTCCTCCGTGTGCTATCTCCGATATTCGTGCCCGCTCCCAGACTGCCGCCACTATTGATATACAGTCGGGCCGCTTGACTGAAGTTACCGACCACAAGATCGAGGTCGCTGTCAGCATCCACATCGCCGACCGCAATCGACCTGGTGGTAAATGCAGCGCTGTCAATCGTCGTCGGCGCGCCAAAGCTGCCATTGGCAAACTGATAGAGGCGAATTCCCTCGCCATCGGTGGCCGTAATCAGCTCAAGCTGAGGATCAGCATCGAGATTTGCCAGCGCCACAGCCGTCGTTTTCCTCGCCACATCGATGTTGGCCGCAAATGTCAGCGTTCCGTTGTCGTTCAAATACAACCGGTTCGGCTGGCCATTGTTCCCCACCACCAGATCCAGATCCGAATCGCCATCGACATCGCCTAACGCCACCGATGTCGTCGAAAACAGGCCGTTGTCGATTGTTGTTGGCGACTCGAAATGCCCCGCGACGTACTCGTACCGCAAAATCCCCTGCATCTCGGTCCCCACGATCAAATCGGCCCGATCGTCGCCGTCCAGGTCGCCCATCGCCATCGCCCGCGTGGCCACGGAGAAATTGCGATTGAGCACGGCCTCCTTTTTCGTCGTGGCCGATGTTTCCAGCCGAATGTCGTTGCCCGTCAGCCGGGCATCCATCGCCACATCGATAGAAGCTTGGCTCTCGATCCACTTGAAATTCTCAATCGTCAAAAATGACCACGCTTGATTGAAATCCCGCGTGACCGAAACCGTCACATTCCCCGCGGCGTGCGGAGCGGTGGCGTGGGCCAACACATTCGCCCCTTTGCCAATCTGAATGTCGCCCGCCACCCCCTCGCTATTCACCGGCGCAATCAGCATGATGTTGCCCGAAGACGCCGTGGACGGCGCGTTCCAATGATTGGCCCCAGCGGCAATCTGCCGGCTGGAGATCGTCGCGTTTTCCAGCAGAGTAATTCCTTCCTGGGCCTCGATCGTGATGTTGGTCAAGCCTTTTCCGCCAATGAATCCGTTGGCAACCAGCGTCATCCGGCCGCCAATAATCAGCGTCAACGTATCCGGTATCGCATCGCCATCGCCCGTGATGCTGGTAAACGTCTGATCGCCGGGAAACGTCAACACCTGATTGCCGGAAACAACGATATTCCCCGTTGCCGGCGCAATCAGCGTGGGCGCGAACGGCTGATACGCTGGAAATGCACCAAACGTGATCGCCGGCGTGTTGACGTTCGGATCGGCGGTCGTGTTGTCTCCCAATGCAGGAAAATTCTCCGCTCCGTTCTGCCAATCCTTGAAGAGGACGCGAAAAGCCTTGTCGCGCAGCGTCGCACTTTCCCACAGCGGAAAGTTACCCGCCCCAGCTCGATACTGGATCCCCTTCCAGTCGCTATACACGTTGAATGAATTTCCGCTCCGAGCGACAACGTACTCCTCGGCTACGGCTACCTTGCCGGACGCTTGAGCATCCGCCAGTTGCACGCGCGTCAGCTTCCAAGCCGAGCCTGCCGTAATCGGAGTTACGACGAATCCTCGCGGCTGGCCAAGGTCAGCATTCAATCCCGCCGGCAAGCTACGAACGATGTCTTCCTTATAGGCATCTTCCAGCAGCAACCGGTTCAGCCGTATCAGCCGTTCGCCAGCCAGCGGCAGTTGCCCGATGAGATTTCCAGTGGCCTGCAACAGGACTTCATTGGCAAAACTCGTCTGGGTGTTCAGCGCCGGCCCGCGCAATACGTCGTTCAACTCGTTTACAAGATCGGACTTGAGGCTGAGTAACGGATCGAAGTCTCCCTGTGCGGCTGCGGCCACTGCGTTTTCCATCGCTGTTACCAAGCCGGGGACAATTTGGGTCAACAGATAGATCGAGACTGGATCCGTCACATTGAGCAAGCTCGTAACCAATCCCAGACCGAAGTCGTCTTCCGTGAAATAGGAAGACGCAATGTTGTTAGCGGCGAACGTATCGAGCACCCCTTGCGGAACGGAGCTGGTGCCGGGCGAACCGCTTCCATCCAGCAGAGCGACGCCGGCAGTGGCAAGTGCAGGAGTCGTGTTCCAGTCGAACAGTTCCGGTGCATTGCTCGTCGGCACCAGCCCCGTGGTTTCGGTGTACGATCCCACCGGCTGCGGGCCCTGAAAGCCGACTGCCGTCGTGCCGCTATTCGTAACCACGATCTGTCCAGACGGATTACCGACAGGCACCAGGCGAACGCGACCGGCCACAACGAATTCACCATCGGCGTCGTCATTCAGAACTACGCTCACCGTCCCACCATTGGCCGCAAACGTGCCCAAATGCTCCCATGCCAGACGCGAAGCTTCGAGATCCACAGCATCGCCGGGCGTCAGGTTGTATCCGGGAAACAAGGTCTGATCGACAACGATCGACTGGCTGTTGTTGATGCGATACGTCGCCTGGGAAGCCGGTGACTTGGTTCCTTCTTCGGTCACATGATTGTTGATCAGCCAGTCCACCTGAACGTGATAGTTCCCCGCCGGCAGGCCAGTCACCTTCCATTCCACCTCGTTATTGCCCGCGCCCGTTTCGTGAAATCGGTACATATCCGATTCGCGCGTGCGGGCCGTCTCGCGCCATTGGTGGCTCGCATCGATCGAGCTTAGCCAGGCGTCATCCCAGATCGGCTGCCCGTAATTGGCCACGTTGCTCGTCAATTCGCCCAAGCTGTCGCGCGCCACCGGCAGGGTGGCCGTCATGATGCTCCCACCATGATTGCCGTTCAGATTCATCAACGCGAAATCGTAAAAGTCGTTCGGATTCTGCTTGGTTAGATCGGTGAGCAGCTTGCTGATCGTCTTGGGCTGCTGCCCGTTTAGCGGCGTCTCATTGACCAGCGTCTCTTGCAATAGCAACAGCTTGGAGAGATTCACGCTGTTGGCGTAGGCCGCGAACTTCTGCTTGTCGAACTCGACGTTTTCCTTAAGCTCTCCGCGCGCATCCTCATGAAAAAGGACCGAAACGGTGGTGTCATCCTGGGGGCCGTCGGCGTCTCCTTCCGAGATCACGACGGTCTGATTCAATTGCCCGCAGCTCGCCGCATCGTCCGGCGAAAGACACGGGTACGGCTTCAGATGGGCGTAATCGGGCGTGCCGATGCCCAGATACCTGTCCAGCTTCTCGTGATCGGCCGGCTTGAATAGCGGAACAGCGATCGTCTCATCGGGGGTCGCAATTTCGAAGCTCTTGATGTCCAGCTTCGTCGCCAGCGAGCCTTTCAGCAAAAACTCGACCGCATAAACGTCGATCCCAAACGCGTCTTTGACCTCATCGGCGAGGAGCTGCTTGAGCGCCGACTTGATCTCCTCTTTGATCCAATCGAACAGCGGGTCAAACGGATCCAGATCGCCGAGCAGCGCGGAAGCCGGGTCGAGCAGTTTTTCTTTCAATACCGCCAGGCCGTCGAATGCGCCGGAAATCAGCTCGCCCACTTTGCGTGGTACGCCGATCATCGGCAGCAGGTATTGGTTCACGAACGAATCATCGATCCGGCCATCGTCATTGGGATCGTTGATTTCATCCTCCAGCCGGTCGAAAATGCCGACCTCGCTCTCCTCTTCCGCGCGCTTGTCGTTGAAGTCAGGATCCACCGCATCGGGGCCGGCGCTCCAGGACGACTTGTTCTGCAAATCGCGCTCGCTTTGCGGATCGAAAAGCGCCCGCGATGTTGCCAGTCCCAATTCGCTCCAATGCGCCAACCCACGGTCGATATTTCCAATCCAATACGTCAGATAGTCATTGACCGTGGCGCCAGCCAGGTCGGCCAGTGGTTGCAAGTCCTCGATAGTGAAGTCCGTGCCTGAAAAGGCATCGGTAAAAACGTCGATCACCGGCACGAATTGATCGGCAATGTCCTTGAACCGATCGTACAGCCGGTCGAAATCGAACGCGTTGTCCCCCTTGAGCAGCCGTTGCAGCTCCTCCAGTGCCAGATCGACTTCCAACTCCAGCGGCTCGATCGGCACCGCCGGCGGTAAATTAGGATTGAGCTCGAGCAGTTCGGCCTGCAAATCAACTAGCTTTTGTCGTAGCGTGAAGAACTGGTCCATCGCCACGCCGCGCGATTTCACGTTTTCGAACACGTTGATCAGCAGCACGCCGTTATCTTGCACGGCCCTCCGCAACGTGTAGTACGCATAGTCGCTCTGGATCTGCCAGGTCTGACCCGCTTGTGCGATTTGCACCGCCGGCGCTAATCCCAGGAAGCTCGGCAGCACGATGCCTTCCGCGTCGAATGCGGCGGTTACCACGGCCGGTATTTGCCCCGCGTCAAGCTGCCCATACAGCGGCCCCGCATTCGACACCGTGAATAGGAACTGCTCCTTATGCCCCGGCAAATCAGGCAGGTCTCGGATCAGCGCGTCGAAGATGAACTGGTGCGGCGCATCGATATCGCGCAGCGGCGTAGCATCGTCGCTCACGTCCCCATCCGGCAGTCGTGTCCGTTCGATATCCTCATTGGGAACAAATCCGTGCGGCTGGCTCACTTCGCCCGTGCATTCTGCTGGCACCGGATCGCGGTCACAAACCACTTCCTTCACGCCGTCAAATCCGGGCGTGGCGTCTCCCACATAGGCTTCGACGATAAAATGCCGGATGGCATTGGCCGCGGCGTCGGCCTCTGTCGCGACATTGGCGAACGTCGGAAAAGTCCCATCGGTAAATTCGTTGACCAGTGTGTGGGCCCAAATATCTCCCGCCGCATGAGTGGAAAACCCGTACGACCACGCCAGGATTTGCAGCTTTTCGCCGGGAGAGTAGGGGGACGTGTCCTGCTGAGCAGCCCAAGCCTTGTCAAACACGTGCCCGATCCAGACGCCCGCCGAATCGGGATGGATAATCGACTGGCCATAGACGATGTCTGGGAATCCGTCCCCCGCGACTGCTCCGCCATAATAAAATGACGGATACTGCTTGATTGCCTCCACAATTCTGGAATGTACCGCGTACTCTCCCCCAGCGATCGTCAACTGCCCATCATCCAAAAGATCGCGCCGCACATCGAGCGCGATCTCGATATGCGTATAGGGTTTGAACAGCAGGACTCGCTCCTCCAGGCGTTCAAACCACGGTCGAAAGAACTGCCTGCGACTGGACTTATGGCGCAAACGCTGGCGGCGGCACCGGCTTGCGCCCGTGCTGGAATCGTTGAACGTCATGACGCACCCTTTGCGGACCGAGAACAGGCGCAGCGAACCAGCAACGACTGGTCGCACTGACGCCTATGCCCAAATGCCGCAAGATGCGTGTTTTGTTTCGTTGCGTCGCAGAATTTTTTCTAGCAATAGGCTTTTTTGACCTTCGGTCATCGATCGCGCATGGCGCTATACCCATGCCAAGTGCCCGGTTCCGTCATTTGCACGCAACCGCATGACCGCGCCTGCAGGCCCGGATGAAGACCAACCAGTGCTGTTAGCTGACGACTGGACCGAATCAGCCCGAAGCGACGCGCCGGCCTAGTATTCGTTACTCCATGCGACTGAGACTGTGGGCGGCATCCAAATCAGGGGCATTTCAACATGCTCTGATTAATCAGAGAATCCCCGAGCGCTCGAAGAGTGCGAACGCGAACCATGATCAGCAAAGTTTCAGGCGACGCTCGGGAAACGCTACATCCAACTGACCGAGGCCGAATGGGCCACCGAGGATGAATTGGAGATTCGCCCCATCTGGCATCAGAAAGCAGACCGCGTGAAGGCCCACATCCTGGTCTGGTTGCCTATGCGATGTGGAAGACACTCGCCGGCTGGATGGCCAAAGCCGCCGACGGCCTAGAGAGGACCATCCGCCTCCGCTGCATCACCGAACCCGACCTTAAAAAAAACAATTCCTCCACCGCCTCGGACTCCCGCTTCCCCGCCGACTTCGCCACCCCAACTAACCCATTCAAATGTAGTGAAGACTCCCCCCCAAAAATCGCACCTAAGTCCTTGGGTGAACGTCGTAGCAGCGTGGCTTGGGCTAAGTTTTGGCTTGCTCAGGAATAGTTGCCGGCGGCGGGAAACTGCCCCATTTTTACGGCATTTTCACCGTTTGCAAACACGAAAGGTCATATGACCTCATCCCTCGCGGTTCAACATCCGAAAGACGGTGCAACAAGCAAATAGCGACTAAGCCCACCCGCTCTTGAACCAGTGTTGAACCGTAGTGAACAGGATTTTAAAAAATGCCACTTTCTCAGTTGCGGAGCAAGGATTTGAACCTTGACTAACTGGTTCAGAGCCAGTCGTGCTACCGTTACACCACTCCGCAGTAATTAAGCTTTGATTACAGCAGACAAGGCGGGATTCTTCAAGGTTAGGTGGTTTTGGGTAGGTTTTGTGGAATGCCTAGGAATTGAACCGGCGAGCGCGGGAGGTGAGGCGGCTGGTAATGGAGTAGTACCGGGAGGCTGACGCCTGCCGCTCGCTGTAAATTGACGCTGGGTGAGAATTTTATCGCGATTTGAGTAAGACCATGCGAAGTGAAAACGTGTTGTGGGGCGGGTTAAAGAGTGTGGTGGTGCATAACCTGCCGGATGGCCAACAGCCGCGATTGGCGGTGGTGCTGTGTCATGGCTATGGAGCGTCGGCGACGGATTTGGTCGGGCTGGCTGAGCCGATATTGACGACCGGCCCCGCTGATTTGCCTGCCGTCATGATCTTTCCCGGTGCGCCGCTGGACCTGGCGATGCAGGGAATGCCGGGCGGAAGGGCCTGGTGGCCGATCGATCTCGATCGCCTGGTTAACCGGCGGACACCTGAAATGGCAAAGCAATTTCGGCAGGCCTGCCCCGAAGGATTGCCATCGGCCCGCGATCATTTGGTTGCACTCTTGGCAGAAGCCGGGCGGCATTTCGGCCTGTCGGCAGACCAGTTCGTCCTGGGTGGATTCTCGCAGGGATCGATGTTGGCCACTGATGTTGCGTTGCGGCTAAAGAAGCGGCCAGCGGGGCTATGTGTTTTGTCGGGTGCTTTAATCAATGAAGAAGAGTGGCAGCGTCTGGCCGGCGAGCGAGGGCCGCTGGATGTGCTGCAAACGCACGGCAATTACGACTTAATCTTACCTATCGAATGGGCCACGCCGTTGCGTGACCTATTGACCACTGCGGGGGCGTGTGTGGACTTCTATTCGTTCGATGGCGACCACGAAATTCCCTTCGAGGCGCTCCATCGACTGACGCACTTTGTACGCGATAAAGCCTAAAGATCAGGGTGCCGGAGGTCAGGGGGAGTCCGCCTGACCTTTATTTTTTGGCTCGCGAGTTTTTACCCAGCCTTTGTGGCGGATGCCGAGGCAACGGCGGCCTTAGGATCGCGGAGAATTCGTGTGAGCTTATCAACGCCGTCCTGCTCTTCTTCCAAGATGTTCTCCAAGAAGACTTCAAGCGCTCGGTCGCCGCTGGCTAAAGCCAAAGCTTCGATATAGCACTTAACGGCCTTCGATTCGAACTCCATCGCATAATTCAGCATTTCATTGAGGTCGTGGCTTTGCTTGACGGCGTTTCGCTCGACGGTGGGCAGACCGCCCATGGCGACGATTTTTTCGCCAACCAGCTTGGCGTGGCCGAACGATTCCTTGGCGCTGTCAAAGAACATCTCGGAATAGACTTCGCGCCAGAGGCCAGCGACGACAAACCCCGCCTGGGCATATTGGGCAACTCCGGTCCATTCATGGCGGAGGCATTCGTTCATCTTTTCGAGCACTTTGGACTTATCCATATCGCTACATCCCCATTCAGAAGCATTTTTCGGAACAAAATTAACGGAGCTTCGTACCACTACATCTTCACGGTGAACCTAATCCTAGCGTCCATCGGCATTGCGTCCAGGCGTAGCTAACTCTTTTTGCATAAACCACTTATGTCGATCTGAGCTGATACCGATTCTCAATAGTCTCTGGAGAGTCAACCGTATAATTCTGGCAATTTAAGCTGCGAGGACATACCGCAGGTTGCGTGCCGGTCTCAATGTCAACAACCGAATGGGCGAGAAGTTCAAATGTAGATTGTCAACGCCCCCCATCTTCTGTAAAGTTAATCGCACATCTCGACATTTAGTCGGCGATGCTGCCAGGAATGGCTTCGCAAACATGCGCAAGCACCCTGGCAACAATAGCTTGCGCCCCGCAACAGCACGGTAGGAACGACGGAGAGGTCGGCCTGAAGAAAGGCCGGCGCGGGCGCAAAGGTCCAAGAATGGATTTCAAAATGAAACTCTCCCGAACTGTTTCCTATGCCGTCAGGGCGACTTTGCAGTTAGCCGAGCTATCTGCTACTGGCCCCGTGCCTTGCAGCAAGCTGGCCAAGGAGGGAAAAATGCCGGAGCGGTTCTTGCTCCAGATTCTTCGCAACTTGGTGACGCATGGCATTTTGCGATCGACGCGCGGCGTCGATGGCGGCTATGCCCTGGTTCGCTCCGCCGATCAAATCTCTCTCCTCGAGGTGATCGAGGCTATTGAGGGACCGTACGACACCTCACTCGAAACGAGCGAAGGTTTGGCGGAAGCTTCGCAGCTCAAACTACACGACGCTCTCGGCCAGGTCACCGCTACGACGCGCCGCCAACTTGAGTCCATCAAGCTCTCCGCTCTCCTCAAGCCGCCGGAACCGCAACTCGCTTAACGGAAGCATTCGATTCTTGAATTGCAGCGTTACCTTGTCCACTCGCGGAGCGAGTGAACCACTTTGAATTCGACCGCTCCCTGTGAAATTCTCGCTCACCCGGTCACCCGCTACATGCGGTTTGACTTTTGCCGGGTGACCAGCGACCAGACCGTCGCCGCGGCGTTGGCCGACCTTCGCATTCAGCAGCCGCAAGGGCGGATCATCTATTTTTACGTCATGGATTCCGAGGACCGGCTGCAAGGAGTGGTGCCGACGCGACGACTCTTGATGAGCCAACCCGAGGCGAAAATCACCGACCTGATGGTGAAAAACGTCGTCACCATTCCTTCGACGGCGAGCGTGCGCGATGCGTGTGAGCTGTTTCTCAAGCACAAGTTTCTCGCGTTTCCCGTCGTGCATAACGAGAAGATGGTGGGACTCGTCGATGTGGAGCTGTTTGCGGAAGGGATCGACGATTTAGAGCAGACGAAGCAGCAGGAAGATTTGTTCCAGCTCATGGGCGTGCATTTGTCGGCCAGCCAACAGGTTTCGCCGCTGTCGGGATTCATGAGCCGCTTTCCGTGGCTGATGTGCAACATCGCGGGCGGCATTTTGGCGGCGATTCTGACGTATGCGTTTGAGCCGTTGCTGGCGAAGGTTGTGTCTCTGGCACTGTTCGTACCCGTCGTGCTTGGCTTGAGCGAGAGCGTGGCGATTCAATCCGTGACGTTGGCGCTCCTCGTGTTGCACGGCCCGACGCCCACGCTCGGTGCGCTGCGCAAACGCTTGTACCGCGAGTTAATAACGGGTGTACTGCTGGGAGTAGCCTGCGGCGCGATCCTGGCACTCGTCGCAGTCGTCTGGCTCCACAAGGGAAGCGTGGCGTGCGCACTATTCGCGGGCATCGGCGTAGGAATTGCGGGTTCGGCGGTTTTCGGGCTGGCAATGCCGTGCGTGCTGCGACTGCTGAAGCGCGATCCGCAGGTGGCGGCGGGGCCGATCGCCCTGGTCTTTGCGGATATGCTCGCGCTGACGATTTATTTCAGCGTGGCGAATTGGTTGATGGGGGCCAATTAACTTAACGCAGAGACACGGGCATGATGACTTGCACATTCCGGATCTCTGTTTGCGACCAATGTTGCAGGAAGTCGCTCAGCAGCTCGAGATAAATTTTGCGGTTCTGCCCGCCGGTTCCAAAAGGCAAGTCTTCGTGAACGATGGCGATGGATTGGGTGGGTGGTAGCCAGGAGAGATCGCGCAGGCATTCGTCGAGGGCATCCCAGTTCCAGCCAAAATATTTTGGCAGCCGCAGACGCTCGGCAAAAATGCCGAAGAGCTTTTCTTTGCTGCGAATGCCGCGGGGAACGCGCACGATGAGTGCGCTGGCGTCGCGAAAGGCGGCCGGATCATCGCTGAATACGAACTCTGGGTTCATTAGTCCAACCGCCGAAACGAGCGATAGTGGTCAGGCGTGTAATACGTTTCACCCTCGCGGCCCATGACGATTCGCTGCGGGCCGGGGCCGCCGAGTTCAGGCGTCGGATGCACAAACTCTCGGTAATAATTGGCCGGCTTGCGTGGTAATCGTCGTTCACGGTTTTGAAACACAATCCCATCGTGGGCGAACTCCAGCCGTTCGCTGCGGTCGATTCGCTCCAGCGTGGGCCCGACATCGACATCGCCGCGAAACACGAGTCTGCCGTTTTGATCCCGAATGGTTTGCCCGGTAATGATCGTGCGTGCCGTCGCCGGAGCTTCGGCAGGTCTTGAAGATTGGACCTCAGGCGTTGGTTCGCGCTTGTTGGCCGCGATTGGCGGGAGCTTGAGCCGCGGCTCTGCAGCATCCGTTGCCGGCGGCGGCTCGGCGGGCTGCTGTTCTCGTTGCCAGGCGCTGTACAGCCCGATGCCGAGCAAAACGAGGACAACGACCACGCGTAGCCACGAGTCTTTTTTGCCCAGCTTCGGAATGCGAATTGGTTGCGGCATTATTTCCGTTGGAAATGAAAGGCTGAAGATCGAGCCAAGGTTGGCCGTTCAGTGGCGAATAGCGTTTTGTTTCATCATAGCAACGGCCACGCTGCGCACACTCTGGCAGCCGTGGGACCGTTACCATAAAACTACAGGTACTTTCCCGAACCGATTACGCCCGTCCCTTGGAGTTGTATATGGGCATTCGCCTGGAAGTCATTCAGTATTTCGACGAGACCAATCGCTCGCTGGTGCATCGCGTGCCGCCGGAAGGCTCGACCGATATCAAGCTCGGTGCTCAGCTTATCGTGCAGCCGAACCAAGAGGCGGTCTTCGTCAAATCGGGGAAGGCGCAGGACAAATTCAGCCCGGGGCAGCACACGCTGACGACCTTCAACGTGCCGATCATCACCCGGCTGCTCACCATCCCGTGGGAAAAAATCGCCGTTTCAGGCCCAGGTCTATTTCATCGGCCAGCAGACCTTCCTCGATCAAAAGTGGGGCACGCGGCAGCCCATCACTGTCCGCGATAAAGATTTTGGCGTCGTGCGGCTGCGGGCGAATGGCAAGTTCGCGTTTCGAGTGAAGGATTCGGTGCAACTGCTCGACGAGCTGGTCGGCACGCAAGGCAAATACACCACCGACGATGTCACTTCGTATCTGAAAGACCTGATTGTCTCGCGGCTGACCGATCTGCTGGCCTCGTCGCAAACGAGCTTGCTCGATTTGCCGGCGCAGTTCGACGAAATCGGTGACGGCGCGACAAGCAAGATCGGCGTGGAGTTTGGTAAGTACGGGCTGGAACTGGTCGAGTTCTTTATCAACGCCATTTCGCCGCCCGAAGAGGTGCAAAAAGCGATCGACGCCCGCAGCTCGATGGGAGCGATTGGCGACATGCAGTCGTACACCGTCTATCAAGCGGCCAACAGCATGCGAACGATGGCCGAGCAGGGCGGGGCAGGGGGGAACGCCGCCGCGCCGATGGGAATGGGCATGGGTGCCGGCTTCGGCATGATGCTGCCCGGCATGATCCAAAACGCGATGCAGAGCGGCGCGCGAGTAAACCCCAATCAGTTTCAGGGGCCAGGAGCCGGGGCCCAGGTGCCAGTTGGAGCAGTCGGGGCAGGGCAGGGGGGTGGAATGGATTTCTCAGGTCTTGGCCGCGCTGCGCCAGCCGCTGCCGCCGATCCGAAGCAACTCGTTCGCTCGGTCGCTCAATCGGCCGGCTGGCAATGCCTGGAAGCCGGCGATGCCTGGCAAGTTGTCGTTCCCATCGGCACGTTGCGGAAGCAAACCGTCGTCGTGAAGTTCGACCAAAAAGATTCCGACGGCCACCCGCTGGTTTCGTACTCATCGGCCTGTGGCCCCAGCACTCCCGAAAACGCCATGCAGCTCCTCAAGTTCAACGCCCAAATGGTGATGGGTGCATTCGGTGTGCAAAGCACACCCAGCGGTGATGTCGTCGTCGTCTGCGCCAGCCAACTCGCCGGCACCAGCACGGC
>JANNTN010000202.1:0-1788 GCA_031394445.1 Anatilimnocola sp. | reverse complement strand
TGAAGGAGAACCCGGAGGTGCGGCGGCGGCTGGACGAGCGGTATCGCTATATCCTCGTTGATGAGTATCAGGACACGAATCTGGTGCAGTATGTAATCGTGCGGGCATTGTCGAGGGACTTTCCGAACCTGGCGGTGACGGGAGATCCGGATCAGTCGATCTATGGCTGGCGCGGCGCGAATTTAAGCAACATTCTGGATTTCGAGAAGGATTTTCCGAGCGTCAAGGTGGTGCGGCTGGAGCAGAACTATCGCTCGACGAAGGCGATTTTGCGCGTGGCGGATGAGTTGATTCGCCACAACGTGCGGCGGAAGGACAAGAAGCTGTTCACGGAGAATCCGGAGGGGGCGCGAGTGGAGTTGACGGCGTATCCGACGCAGCGGGACGAGGCGGATGATATTGCGGCGCGGATTGCCGGTGCGATTCATAACGACAGCCGGCGGGCGCGGGATTTTGCGGTTTTTTATCGGACGAATGCGCTGTCGCGGCAGATCGAGCATTCGCTGCGCGAGCATGTGGTGCCGTATCAGATTGTGAATGGGCTGGAGTTTTATCAGCGGAAAGAGATCAAGGATATTCTGGCGTATCTGCACCTCTTGAATAATCCACGGAGCGATGTGGCGCTCTTGCGGGTGATCAATACGCCGACGCGAGGGATTGGGAAGGCGACGATCGATAAACTGCGCGATTTTGCGCGGATGAATGGGCTGCCGCTGCTTGAGGCGGCGCGGCGGGCGGGGATGGTGGAAGGGATTTCGAAAAAGTCGGCGGTAGCGGTGGCGAAGTTTGTGGCGCTGTTCGACCGGATCGGTGAGGCCGTGCATGGGGCGATTGAGGAGATTGTGGGACTAGTGCTGAGCGAGACGGGATATCGCGAGGTGCTGGAGAATAGTGAGTCGGAGGAGGAGCAGGACCGGCTGGCGAATATTGAGGAGTTGCTGACGGCGGCGCGGGAGTTTGATGTGAAGCATCCCGAGGCGAACTCGCTGGAGCAGTTTTTGGAGGAGACTTCGCTGGTGGCGGATACGGACGCGTGGGAGACGGAGACGGATCGCGTGACGTTGATGACGTTGCACGCGGCGAAGGGGTTGGAGTTTCCGGTGGTTTTTATCGTGGCGTGCGAGCAGGGATTGTTGCCGCATGAACGGAGCCGGCACGATGAGGAGAAGATGGAAGAGGAACGGCGACTGTTGTTTGTGGGCATCACGCGGGCGAAAGAGGAATTGCAGATTAGCTATGCCCAGTACCGGTCGTTTCGTGGGCAATCTTCTCCGACGGTGCCGAGCTCGTTCTTAATGGAGCTGCCGCGGAACGAAATGAAAATGTCGGATACGGTTGGGAGTCGGCGGACGACGCCGGATTGGGAGGAGGGGTTTGAGCCGGGGGCGGATGATGGGTTTGAGGCGGAGGCTTCGCAGGTTGTCGCGACGGATGATACGGAGTATTCGCAGGATGAGGAGGTTGGACGGAAAAAACGCGAGAAGACGGCTGTGGCGTTAACGAGCGGCTTGGTGACAGCCGCCGCTCTGTTGGCCAAAAATGAACAGCCGCGGATTTCGCCGAATGTGTTTCGGCATGGGATGGCGGTGGAGCATCCGCAGTATGGAGCGGGGACGATCATCGCGCTGTCGGGGAACGGGCCGAAGCGGACGGCGACGGTGCGGTTTTTTCAAGACAACGAAGAGCGGAAATTTCGGTTGATTTTTAGTGATTTGGTGCCGGCGGAGGTGTAGGGACGAGCAGCTTGCTTGTCCCCTTTCGGCAGTGACCTGCAACAACGAAAATCGG
>JANNTN010000204.1:0-1349 GCA_031394445.1 Anatilimnocola sp. | reverse complement strand
TCTGAAGCCATCGAACGTGATGGTTACCACCAGCGACGGCCGGCCCGTCGTGAAGGTGATCGACTTCGGCGTGGCCAAGGCGGTGGGCCAGCAATTGACGGAGCGCACGGTCTATACGGCCCTGACGCAGCTTGTCGGCACGCCCCTCTACATGAGCCCCGAGCAGGCCGAATTGACCAGTCACGATGTGGATACACGCAGCGATGTCTATTCGCTGGGCGTGTTGCTCTATGAACTCCTCACCGGCCAGACGCCTTTCGACAAGGAGACGCTGAGCAAGGCCGGATTCGACGAAATGCGTCGCATCATTCGCGAAGACGAGCCGCTCCGTCCCAGCCGCCGCTTCAGCACGCTCGGCGCAGCGGCCATCTCCACGGCCTCCCAGCAGCGCGGTGTGGACGATCGCCGGCTGAGCAAGATTCTCAGCGGGGAACTCGACTGGATCGTCATGAAATCCCTCGAAAAAGACCGCTCCCGCCGCTACGAATCCGCCTCCGCCCTCGCTACCGACATTCAGCGTTACCTTTCCGACGAACCTGTCCTCGCTTGCCCCCCCACTACCATGTACCGCTTCCAAAAATTCGCCCGCAAACACAAACCCGCCCTCGCCACTGCTGTGGCAATTGCCACGTGCCTGATTCTCGGCACGACGGTGAGCGCCTGGCAGGCCGCGAGAGCCACGACGGCCGAGGCCCAGGCCAATGCCAATGAGCAAAAGGCTTTTGCTAACGAGCAAAAGGCTGTGGCCAATGAGCAAAAAGCCGCTGCCAACGCTGCGGCTGCCCAAGAGAAAACCCAAGAGGCCAACTCCCAGCGCGACGAAGCCCAGCGCCAACGCGACGAAGTCAAGACCCTAGCCGAACGTCTGCAGCGCACGTTGTATGCGGCGCACATGAACCTCGCTCAACATGCGTGGGACGCAGGGGCTGCCGGGCGTGTTACGGATTTGCTGAACCAACATCGCCCCAAGCCTGACGAGCCCGATCTGCGCGGATTTGAGTGGCGCTATTTGGAACGGCTTTGCCACTCGGAACTGCTAACGTTCAAAGGGCACAACAAAGTCATCTGGAGCGCCGCATTCAGCCCGGATGGCAAGCGAGTAGCAAGTGCGTCGTATGACGGTACCGTGAAAGTTTGGGATGCCCAGACGGGCCACGAATACCTATCGCTGCCGGGTCGAGCCGACCTCTGGTATCGCATCGCCAGAATCGCGTTTACATCGGACGGCCGGCGGCTGGCCAGCGCCGGACCTGAGCAGACCGTGAAAATTTGGGACTCGGAGACGGGCGCGGAGCTGCTCAGCGTGAAAAGTGCCGGTGAGGTGACGGGCATTTCGTTCAGCCCTGACG
>JANNTN010000164.1:0-4636 GCA_031394445.1 Anatilimnocola sp. | reverse complement strand
GCCGGCGGTGGGGACGACCCAACTCACGTCGCCGACGTCGGTTGAGCCGTAGCTGATTCCTTCTTCTGCTTTTCCTACCTTCGCCTCCGAGCCGAGAGCTTGCGTCGATTCGGCCACAAAGGTTTTGCGGAGCGTTTCGGCAAAGGTTTGTTCGTCCGCCGTGTAATTCACTCCGCCGACGACGCGCAGATTCCGCTCAATGACGGCTGTCAGTGCGTCATTGGGCAGGATGCTGTAAGCACTGTTGATGATTTCCAACTCCACTTTCGTCTCGGTCGCCAGGGCCCCGGCGTCCGCACACTTCAAAATGCGCGGCCAAACGTTGTCGATCACTGACATTTCGGGCGAACGCAGGTACAGGTACACCTCGGAAAACGCGGGAACGACATTGGGAGCGTCGCCGCCGCTGGTAATGACGTAATGGATGCGGGTCGTCTGCGGCACATGCTCGCGCAGCAAATCGACGGCGTGCGTGAAGAGCATCACGCCATCCAGGGCGGAACGGCCCTTCTCAGGCGAGCCTGCAGCGTGCGCCGCGAGGCCGCGATAGCGAAACTTGCCGGTCATGTTGGCCAGATTGGTCTTGAGGCTCGCGCGGTTTTCCGTGCCGGGATGCCAATGCAGCACGACGTCACAATCGTTGAAGGCCCCGGCTCGCACCATGTAGATTTTTCCGCCGCCGCCTTCCTCCGCGGGACAGCCGTAAAAGCGGACCGTGCCAGCGATTTTTTTCTCGGCCAGCCACTCCTTCACCGCGATGGCCGCCGCGGCCGACGCCGTGCCAAACAGATTGTGCCCGCAGCCGTGCCCCGCCCGGTTGCTGCGGGGAGGGTTCTTCACCGGAGCCGCTTCCTGAAAGAGCCCGGGCAGCGCGTCGTACTCTCCCAAGATGCCGATGACCGGCGTGCCCGATCCGGCCGTTGCGCTGAACGCCGTCGGAATGCCGCCGATATTTTCCGTGATAGCAAAGCCGGCGGCTCGCAACTCTTCCTTGAGTAACGCGGCGCTTTTCGTTTCCTGATAACCGACTTCGGCAAACTCCCAGATCTGCAGCGACTGCGCCGCAAGCTGGCTCGCGCGGCCATCGATGCGTCCGATGATTGCTCCGCGATCGGGTTCGGAAAGTTGCCCGCGAATGGCCGGTGCGATCACCGCGAAAACTAACAGAGCAAGTGCTGTGGTGAGATTTTGTTTTCTCATGCTGATCGAAATCCAATGGATGGAGCCCATAAATGAATCGAATATCGCTTTCCCAACATTAAACAATCGCCGGTCTATCCGGTAAATCAAAAGATCGTCCGATTTCCCATCAATTAGTCACTTCTCGACCGGCGGCTAATCGGGTAAGCTTACTGAGCGAATGCAGTTTTGGCAGAATTGAGACTTCTCATCCCGTTGGGCTGCGGATTCTCCGCCCTTCTTGCGTTGGAAGCCAGGCTTGTGGCTTAGACGTGTAACGAAGGTTTCTTGCCCGCGAGCAGTTCCCTCCCCGCTTGCAGTGACTTGCATCCCTGGGTCGTTCTTGTTTATTCCTACAGCAACGCGCATGCCGTCTATCGGCAAAAGGTACTTCGTTTCCATGATCGAGTTTGCCCAAGAAGAAGTTGAAATGACTGACGTGATTGCAGAAGCTTCGCAACCGGAATTAGCCCCGGAGTCGTTGCCAGAAGATGTACTGCGCGAGGACGCGCTGGCTGAAGACGCGCTGCCCGAGGACGTGCAGGCTGAAACGCCGGTTGCGGAGTCCTTGTTTCGCGCGCTGGGTCTGAACGACTCACTCGTCCGCACGGTCCAGCGCTCTGGTTACCACACGCCGACGCCCATTCAAGCGGAAACCATTCCGCTCATTTTGGCGGGACGCGATGTCTTGGGCCAAGCACAGACCGGCACCGGCAAGACGGCGGCCTTCGCACTGCCGCTATTGCAGATGATCGATGCCGCCGACCGCCGGCCGCAGGTGCTGGTGCTGACGCCAACGCGCGAACTGGCCATCCAAGTCGCGGAGGCTTTTGAAAAGTATGCGGGCGATATCCGCGGCTTGCGCGTTGCGCCCATTTACGGCGGGCAGGATTATCAGGTTCAGTTTCGTGCGATGGAGCGCGGCGCACAGGTGATCGTCGGCACGCCCGGCCGCGTGATGGACCATCTCCGTCGCGGCTCTTTGCAGCTTGCTGGGCTGAAAACGCTGGTGCTCGACGAAGCGGACGAGATGCTGCGGATGGGGTTCGCCGAGGATGTCGAATGGGTGCTGACTCAGCTTCCCGCCGAGCGGCAAATCGCTCTGTTCTCGGCAACCGTACCGGAACCGATTCGCCGCATCGCCCAGCAGCACCAGCGCAACCCGGCTGAAATCACAATTCGCCAACAGACGGCGACGGCCGATACGATTCGTCAACGATTCATCGTCGCCGACCGCCGCCAAAAAGACGCCACACTCGCGCGCATTTTAGAAGCAGAGCCGATCGACGGCGTGATCATCTTTGTAAAGATGCGGAGCACGACGGAGCCCCTGGCGGAGTTTCTCGTGCAACACGGCCACCAGGCGGCGGCTCTGAACGGCGACGTTGCCCAGAAGCAGCGCGAGCGGATTGTCGAGAATCTTCGCTCCGGCAAGATCGACATCGTGGTAGCGACCGACGTTGCCGCCCGTGGGCTGGATGTGCAGCGAGTTAGCCACGTGATCAATTACGATCTACCCTTCGATAGCGAAGCCTACGTGCATCGCATTGGCCGCACGGGCCGGGCCGGACGCAGCGGTGAAGCGATCCTGTTTGTCGATCCGCGCGATCGCCGCTTGCTGAAAAATCTCGAGCGGGCCACGCGGCAGCCGATCGAGCCGATGGAAATGCCGACGAACCGCACCATCAACAAGCAGCGCGTCGCTAAATTTCACGATGAAATCACCGCGGCTCTCACCCATCCTGAGCTGGAGGCGTTTACCTCCATCACGGAACAATATTGCCGCGAAAAAGAAGTCCCGGCTGAAAAGCTTGCCGCGGCTCTGGCGATTCTGGCCAAAGGTGGAAAATCACTGCTCTTGAAGGACGCCTTCAAGCCGATGGAGTTTTTTGACGGCCACGGTGGGCCACGCTTTGGACGAGACCGTGATGAAGGTCGCGGACGGGAGCAACGTGAATTTCGCGGCCGGGAGCAAAGCGAAGGTCGCGGACGAGATTCCCGTCTCGGCCGCCAGGCAGTCCCGCGCGGATTCGACGAAGCCATGGAGGCTTTCCGCGTGGAAGTGGGGCACGTCAATCAAGTGAAGCCGGGGAATCTGGTTGCCGCAATTGCCAGCGAGGCCGGCATCAGCGGTTCCCGAATTGGCCGTATCGCCATTTTTGAGGATTACAGCACCATTGATCTACCGGTGGGTATGCCGCCAGCGATGTTTCACGAGCTGAAGAAGGTTCGTGTCCTGGGCCAGCAACTCAACATTTCGCGCCTCGGTGAAAAACCCGATCCTGTCGCCCCTTCTGCTCCGCGTGCGGACGGGAAGCCCAAAAAGGCAAAGAAGCCAAAGAAGTCGAAGCCAAAGGTTGAACTCGAAAGTGCTGTGGAAGCCAATGCACCCGGTCCGTTGCTGACCTAGCTGGACAGCGCCATGTTCAGGTGCAGGATTTGATTATCGGGGGTGTTTTGAGGGGACGGATTTGATTGTGTCGGGGTCGATGCCGAGTTTGGCGAGGCGTCGTCGTCGGGTTTTGCGGTGAGAGCGTGAGGCTTGGGCGTTGCGGCGGGCGTGGTACGTTTGGCGGGCCACTTCATCGCGGTAGAGTTGCTGGCGAGTGCGTGGGGGAAGGTGGAGTGAGGCCACGACCACGTTGGCGGCTCGGCGGACCTGCTCGGTGGTCAGCAGTTCGCCGCTGAGAACATCGTCGCTCGGCGAGAGCTGCTGGCGAACGCGGGCACAGAACAATTGACTCAGGATCGTCACATACAGATGCCGGTGAATGCAGCGCCAGCCGCGACATTCGAAATGGTCCAGACCAAGCTCCTCTTTCGATTCGCGAAAGCAATCTTCGATTGGCCAGCGTCCGAAGGCCACGCGCAGGATCATCCGCAGTGACCAGCCGTCTCGACCGGGGACGCGGTTGGAGAGGAAGTATTTCGTTTCCTTGGTCAGCACATCGTGGGCCACGATCAGCGTCCCTTGATGGCTCACCAGCTTGTCCGTGTGCGTCTTTCGCCAGCCAGTTGTCCAGCGAATCTCCCAGACCTCGCTGCCGCGGTGTGTGTCCTGGATGCGATACCGCTCCGGCGTCTGGTCGCGAAACTCGGGCGAGTACTTGGCCAGGTTCTGGACTTCGCTCGGCTGTCGTTCTCGCCGCCGCAGTCGCGGGTATTTCTTCGGACGTCCGCTGCCGTTTCGCGGCGGTTTTTTCAGGACTTTCGGCTTACTGAGCCACACGTGAGCGTGCGGCGGAATCTCGACCACATACGCTTCCTGGCGCTCGTCCAGGCCGTCGAGAAACTCGCCGTTGTGACCATAGAATTCGTCCGCCGTCCAGGCCATGACGCGGACGCCGTTGGCAATTGCCCGATCGATCAGCCCCAGCGCAATCTGGGGTTTGGTCTGAAACACCACGTCGTCCGGAATGTAGCTTTTTTTCGGCGCACCGGATCGTCCGCCCATTCG
>JANNTN010000108.1:0-17730 GCA_031394445.1 Anatilimnocola sp. | reverse complement strand
AGGGTGAGCATGATGTCACCCTAAACACATGGCAGGCAAGATGCCTGCTCTACGACAAACGGCAGGCAGGATGCCTGCCCCACGGTAGGTGGGACAAGATGTCCGTGAAGAAATTTGTTTTCGATTTTCCGACGTTTTGTGCGTTGCCGGTGGTGCGGCGCTGCTATCAGGCAATGGTGGCGGCGCTAGCGGTTTTTATTTTGACCATCGTGATTTGCCGGGAGCCGTTTCGTGGGTATTTGGCGGAAGTGCAAATGACCGGGCCGGCGGCGGAGGGGCTCGATCTGGCGAAAGCCGTGGATTGGATCAAGCAAGCCGACAAACGCGTGGCGGCGATTGCGACGGGTTCGGGAACGGCCAGACCGCAAGTGCGCGTGACCCTGGTGGCGGCGCGGCCGCAATTGGCGGCGGAACGCCTGGATGAGCTGGCCGAGCGGTTTTTGTTTCAATACTTGCCAGATCGATTGCAAAACTATCGCCACGGGGCGCTCGCGGAACTGCGGAATGCTTCTCAGGCGGCACGCGAACATGAGGACGCGGCGCGATTGGCGCTAGAAGCATTGCGGCAACGCCAATTGGCCCAAGTGCTGAAGACGGCGGAAGCAGTGGAGAAGAAGAACTTGGCGGCGATCGATGCCGCGCTGGCGATAACCGCCCCGACGAACGGCGATGCGTCGGCTCAAAAAGTGGTTGGCGGATTGGTGAACCCGGGAGTAGGGCCGTTTAAGCCGCGAACGAATGATGCCAACGGCAGTGGCTCGACAATTGCGGGGGCACTGTCGGAAAGTCGGGCTAAGGCTCTCGATAAGCTGCATTTGCTGCGGTTGGACCTGGCAGAATTTCTGGCCAACTGCACCGACGAGCATCCCGACGTCATTCGGTTGCGATCACAGATTCAGTCGCTGGAGCGGGAGTTGGGAATTGAAGCGAAGCAACTCGAGGCTTCCAAAGCAATTCGCACGGTGAAGCAGGTATCGGGAGAAGGCACGCCAAGCAACAACGGGCCAGGATTTGTCTCGATCGAGAAGAAGGAAACGAGCAATCAGGAAGATGCCGACCAGGCAGCGGCCATATTGCTGGACCTGGCGAAAGCGAGTCGCGAGAGGCAGGCCGCTGAGCATCAATTGAGCGAACGGATGCAGGAGCTGACGAGTCAGCCGGGGGCGTCGCAATGGTCGGCAGCGCCGGCGCATTTGGTGACGCGGATGGGGGGCACGCCAAGGACGCTGACGGTGGCTTTGGGAATTCTGTTCGCTGGAGCGATTGGAATCGTGGTGTTTCGGTACAGTCAAAACGATGGGTGCGGGCCCACGATCGACTCGGCCGGAGTGCTGGCCAGTGCGTTGGAATTGCCCGTGGTGGGGAATTTACTGGGGATGCGCGAAGCAGCGCTACATTTGCGACTGCGGGTGCTAACGGCGGCCCGGATGCGATGGGTTTTGATTGGTTCGGAAGCAATCGTCGGCCTGGCAGTGGCGGGGTGCCTGATTTCGGTGGCCTGTGAGCCCGCACTCGCGCGGCAGGTTCTGGCCGATCCGTTTGGGACGCTGTCGGAGGTGATGGGGAGGTTGGGGTGAGAGGAAGGGAGTAGGCAGTAGTGAGTAGGGCCGGCAGGGTTTGTGTAGTCGGCAGATTCTTCGGAAGCGTCTTAGTCGAGCTTTAGACGCTGATGGGCGGCGGTCGATGGAAGAGATGATCTTGTCTCTTGAGGTTTGCGCCGAGGCTGGGGTGCTAGCTTCATTGTCATTGGTCAATTGTCATTGGTCATTCGTTGACCTTGGCCATTGCCCGTGACGAATGACAACTGACTAATGACCTCTGACGGCGTGCCGACCCGCAATGCGGACACCGGACGCCAACCACCGAAATATGTACGAGAGCCATTTTTTGTTGTCGCAGCGGCCGTTTACTCCCGCACCGCGCGTGGAGGCCTATATTCCGACGGGGTCGCTGGAGCACGCGCGGCAGACGCTGGTGCGATGTATCGAGCGAGCGGAAGGGCCGGGCTTGGTGATTGGGCCAGCCGGGACGGGCAAATCGCTGCTGTGCCATGTGCTTGCGAACCACTTTCATGGCCGGTTGCAGGTGGCACACCTGGCGGGGGCGCGGCTGTGTACGCGGCGAGCGCTGCTGCAGAATATTTTGTTCGAGTTGAAGCTGCCGTTTCGCGACATGGACGAAGGGGAGCTGCGGCTGAGCTTGATCGATCATTTGGAACCGCGATCGGGCGGTCCGGATGGGCTGCTGCTCTTGGTGGATGAAGCACATTCCCTACCGCTGCGGCTGCTGGAAGAGATTCGTTTGCTTACAAATGTCGTGCGGGACGGGCAATCGCGCGTGCGGCTGGTGCTGTCCGGCAATATGGCGCTCGAAGAGCGATTGACGAACCCGAAGCTGGAGTCGTTTCATCAACGGGTCGCGGCGCGGTGCTATTTGCAGCCGCTGGGGCGCGACGAGACGATTTATTACGTGCAGGAACAAATTCGGCGGTGTGGAGGCAGCGCGGACTCGCTGTTTGTGGGAGATGCACAGGCGACGATTCACACGGCGACCGATGGGATTCCGCGGTTGATCAATCAGGTGTGCGACCATGCGCTGATGTTGGCGGCGTTGGGACGCAAACGGCAGATCGACGAGTCGGGCGTGGATGAAGCCTGGGCCGACTTGCAGCAACTTCCGCTGCCCGTGCATGAATCGCCGTTACGAACTCGCCGCGCGACGGCGGAGAACACGGGAATTGTCGAGTTTGGGCAGCTCAACGATGTGCCCACGATTGTGGCGGGCAGCATTGGGCCGGAGCTGGGAAATTTGACGGTGGCGAATTTGGATTCGATCAGTCGCACGATCGACATACTGCACTATGAAGCCCTAGGACATGAAGCCCTAGGACATGAAGCTTTAGGCGAGGAAGAGGCCAGCGGCGATGGGTTGGAAGCGTTCTCTCCGGTGGCGGATGGAACGGAAGTAGAACTGTTTTTTCACGGTGCGCACGATCCGTTTGGCGGACAATGGGAAGAAGAAGAGGTCGTGCTCGATCGCTATGCTTCGCTGCACGATACGGCGGTGCGTAGCCAGCGCGTGACGAGCGATGAGGGCCGGGCGATGGGGGCTGCGATCAGCGCCATGATGAAGCCGAGCCAAGGTGGATCGTTGCAGTTGAGCCCGACGGTGATTGAGGCCGCTGCCAATGTCGTGGTTGCACCAGCAATTGCCCCGCTGGAGGACGAGTTCTGTCCGGCTAATGATCCTTTAATGCCCGAGGAAGCGGTTACGATCGAGAGTATTGAGCGGACGCTGCGGACCGTGGTGGAAGATGATCGCGATTTGCTGCTGATCGACGATGGGGAGCCGACACGAACGGCGATTCCCGCGGGGCGGCAGCGGCGGATGGAATATCGGCAGTTGTTTAGCCGGATGCGGGGGAAGTGAAGGGGTGGGAAATAGAGAGTAGCGAATAGGGAGTAGGGAGTCGCGAGTAGGGATGAGGAAGTAAAGCTATGGCAAGGATGCTGCAGGCGCTGAAGAATTTGGAAGCACGGTCGGTACGTCCGGCGGTGGCGCGGATGCCAGTTGAGGCAGCGGCGGAATCTGTCAGTAAGCTGGAACCGGTGCTGGCAGCACCGGCAGCCGTTGCGAGCAGCGAAGCGATCTTGCCGGCGGCGATGCAGGTGGTGGACAAGCTGGATGCGGTCGTCGCCAACGAATTGGCCGGTTTTTCGACGCCAGAAAGCTTGTCGTTCTTAGCCGACATGCCGGATTATGGGTTTACGGATTTCGCGTTCTTTGGTCAGAAGGTGAGCCGAGATTCGGTTGAAGAGGTGGCAGAGACATTTATTTCGCGAGAGCCGAGAGAGAATAGCCCCACAGGCGAAGTTACCGAGTTGCCCGTGGCACCTAGCATCGTGTTGCCAGCCGAACCGGAAATTCCCGCGGCGCAAGTGGAGCGAGTTGCTCCGGTTGTCGCCAAGCCGGTAGAAGAAGCGAGGGAGTTGCGCAAACCTGTTTTGCGTGTGCCGGTGCAAGAGCCGTGTGCATTGGAACGGCAGGTGCGGCGAACGCTGAGCGACGCGACTCGATCGCAGCCGATTGTGGAATTGGTCGATCGCCTGGAACGAGACTTGGAGCAATCAGGCAGCAAGATTGTGACGTTTGTAACCCTGGGCGGCGAAAAGGCTGCGTTCGCATCGCTCCTGCATGTGGCTACCATTTCGGCGGAGCGACTCGCCAATGTTCTGCTGGTCGATGGCGATAGTTCGAGGTGTCGATTGAGCGTTGGAATGGAGCAGGGGCAGGCGCGTGGACTTTGCGAAGTGGTTGGCGGGACAGCCGAGAGCAAGGAATGCATCGCCAAGACCGCGACGGGCGGGTTGTCGTTTTTGCCGGCGGGCCAACTGCGGCATTACGATTTTTCGACTGCGGGCAGCGGGCTGGAATCGTCGTTGGCGGAGTTGAGCGGGGAATTTGATCGCGTACTGATTGACGCAGGCCGAGCGGGGGAACCGGGGGTTGCCGCGCTGGCGCGGCAGGCGGATGCGACGTATCTGGTTGTGGAATTGGGGTCCGTCGAGACGAGCGCGGCCCAAGCAGCGCTGGCCGAATTGCGAGCAGCCGGTGCGCGGGTGCTGGGGTGTATCGCCACTTAGGCCATCTGCTGGCGGAAGCACCAATTACCAAGCACTCATGACCAAGCTAAAGTGGTCATGTGTCGTTGTTCGTCTTAGTGCTTTTTGGTCGCGGCTTATGTCTATCTGTCTGGTTACTGGCGGGGCGGGCTTTGTGGGCTCGCATTTGGTCGCTGCACTCGTGCAACGCGGCGATCATGTTCGGGTGCTGGATGACTTTTCCACCGGAAAGGCGGAAAACCTGGTCGATGTGGCGGATGATATCGAGCTGATTTCTGGCAGCGTTTGCGATGAAGCAGCCGTTCAACACGCAGTGAAAAAATGCGGGTTTGTTTTTCATCAAGCGGCGATGGCATCGGTACCGCGGAGCGTGGAGCAGCCGCTGGCGACCCATGCGGCGTGTGCAACGGGGACGCTAATCGTGTTGCACGAGGCGCGGAAGGCGGGAGTGCGGCGCGTGGTGTTTGCGGGGAGCAGTAGTGCGTATGGGAATCCGGTGGCACCTGGAGCGAAGCGCGAAACCGATTTGCCGTCGCCGCTATCGCCTTATGCGGCGGCGAAACTTGCGGGGGAAATGTATTGTCAGTCGTTTTGGCACAGCTACGGCTTTGAGACGGCGGTGCTGCGGTACTTCAATGTGTTTGGGCCGCGGCAAGATCCGAGTGGGCCGTATGCGGCGGTGATTCCGCTGTTTATCAAGGCGATTTTGGCGGGCCGACAGCCGGCGATTTTTGGCAATGGGCAGCAGACGCGGGATTTTACGTTTGTCGAGAACGTAGTGCGGGCGAACCTGCTGGCGGCGGAGGCGAGCGGGGCGGCGGGGCAGGTGTTCAATGTGGGAAGCGGCGTGGCGTGTTCGCTGCTGGATTTGCTGAGCGAGTTGAACGCGATTATGGGAACGGCGGTGGCACCCGTGTTTCAGCCGGAGCGGGCAGGAGACGTGCGTGATAGCCTGGCGGATATTTCGCGGGCGCGGGAGGTGTTGGGGTACGAGGCGGGAGTGGGTTTTGGGGAGGGGCTGAAGAAGACGGTGGATTTTATCGGGCGGCGGGCTAGTTCGGAATGCGGAGTGCGGAATGGGGACTGAAGCAGAGAGTGTTACTGGCCCGGTCGGCGTAAAGACGCTCGTTACGATTGCGACGTATAACGAGATTGAGAATTTGCCGCGGCTGGTGGAGGAGATTTGGCAAGTTGCGCCGGCGGCAGATGTGCTGGTGATCGACGATAACAGCCCCGATGGGACGGGAAAGTGGTGCGACGAGAAAGGTGCGAGCGAGCCGCGGCTAAAATGTTTGCATCGCGCGGGAAAGCTGGGACTGGGGACGGCGACGATTGCGGGGATGCAGTATGCGATTGAGCACGGGTACGACTATGTGCTCAACATGGACGCGGATTTTAGTCATCGTCCGCGTTATATTCCCGCGATTCTGGCGGCGATGGACGGCAGCGGCGGAAAGCCAGTTGATGTCTCCATCGGCTCGCGGTATTGCCCCGGCGGCGGGACGAAGGACTGGCCGCTGACGCGACGGCTGATGAGTTGGGGTGTCAATACTTACGCGCGGTGCTTGCTGGGCCTGAAGCCGCGCGATACGAGCGGGGCGTTTCGGTGTTACCGGGTGTCTGTGCTGAAGAAGCTCGACTTTGCCGCGATCAAGAGTAAGGGATATTCGTTTCAGGAAGAGATATTGTGGCGGCTAAAGCGAGTTGTGGCACGGATGAGTGAGACGCCGATACTGTTTGCCGATCGCGAACGCGGGCAATCGAAGATCAACAAGCAAGAAGCGTATGCGGCGCTGTGGATATTGTTTCGGCTGGGAGTGACAAATTGGGTGGGGGTGTAAACCTACTTGTGTGCCGCGATAAACCGGCTGAGGGTGGTGAGGTTACGAATAAAAGTTTGAGTGGTGATGACGCGGTTGATATCGTTTTTGGTTTGGGTGCCGGCACGGAGGCGGCCGGATTCGACCCAGGTGCCGCGAGAATCGAGGGAGTCGATGGCGGAGCGGGCTGAGGCGGTAAGGGAGGCGTTTAGTTTGTTGTCTTCGGGTTTGGGGGTTGGCTTGAGCTTGGCAGGATCGGTTTTCAGGAGCTTTTCATAATCTTCCCGTAGCCGAGAGACGTTGGAGCTAGTAATAAATCCGTAGTGGGTGGGGAGATCGTTGTCGGTATAGACGAGTTCGTACTGCTTAGTGAAGTAGAGCGGCTTGTTGGTCTTTAGTTCGTAGAAGCGGGCGAGGCGGCCGCTGGCGAGTTGTGATTTTTCGAGGTAGTCGAGGGCGGGCAAAATCGGCGCGAGATATTTTTTGTCGCCGGTGTGGCGATAGACGTCCATGAGAATGCGGATGGCACCTTGCGATTCGCCGCCGGTGATGCTGGCGGGCTCGAACTTGCGGGCCCAGGCGGGCTGCATCTGGGTGTTGTACTGCTGGGCCCAGGCCGGTTGTGGATCGGGCATTTGGGCGAGAATGAGAAAGTCGCCCCCTTTTTTGGCCGAGTCGGTGTAGCGTTTTTCTTGGTAGATGTCGGCGGCTTCGAAGAGCGTGGCGATGACGTCGGCCTGGGCGTTGTCGTTGAGCGTGTAGAAGCCGGAGTAGTTGGTGCCGGGATAGGTGCGCGACCAGGTTTCGGGATAGCTGGCCTTCAGGACGGGATGGTCAGCGGCGCTCGGCGGAGCGCTGAAGCGCTGCGGCCAGGCCCCGTTGGGAAATTGAACTTTGACGATGCTATCGACGGCGAAGAGCGTGGCTTCGTGAATTTGGGGATCTTTGAAGCCGAGGGCGCGATCGACATGCATCATGAATTGCGTGGCGGACTGGCTCTTGTTGTCGTCGAAGGTTGAGAAATTGCGAGCGCGGGGGCCGGCGGGGCCATCGACGCGGTAGGCGTGATTTTTTCGTTGTTCTGGATCGAATTCGATGAATTCGGCCCAGCAGCCGCTGTGAAGTTGGCCCTTGACCAGCGCGCGGGCGGTGTGGACTGCAGCGTCGAGCAAAAATTGTTCCTTGGTGCGTTCGTAGGCGGCGAGATAGGCTTCGCCGACGGCGGGAGTGCCTGGTGGCTGAAGCCAGGCCTGTGTGGCGGTTGTTTTCTCCTCGCCTTCACGGAGCGAAAAGTCTTCGCTGTAGTGCCACACGTAGCCTCCCTCCGCGGAAACCTTGTCGCGAAAGAAAGTGACGGCTTTTTTGAGTGCTGCGACGGCTTCGTCGCGCGTGGGAGGCTGCTGGGCGCGGCTAGAAAGCGGCAGTAACAGGCCAATAGCGATGGCCAAATGGAGGAGCGATTGATTATTCATGACAGATGAGTGGGGGAGGGGGAGAGCGGGAGAGGGAGGGCAGGTTATGCTTTAGCATAACGGCATGGCGGAGTCTGACTCCAGCTATGCTGAAGCATAACCTACGGCGCTCCCGCAAAACCTGGCATGTCACAGAACGAACATCATCCGGCGATTGGAATTGATCTGGGGACGACTTTTTCCGTGATCTCGCGGCTCGATGATTTGGGCCGGCCGCAAACGCTGAGTAACGCGGAGGGTGACAAGATCACGCCGAGCGTTGTGTTTCTGGAAGATGGGAACGTGGTTGTTGGTAAGGAGGCGGTGAAGGCGCTGGCGACAGATGCAGAAGCCGTGGCCGAGTGTGCGAAACGCGATTTGGGAAATCGCTTTTTTCACCGGCAATTGGGGGGGCGGCGTTTTCCTCCGGAAGCACTGCTGGCATGGGTGCTGAACAAGCTGCGGCTGGATGCCGAACGGCAGATTGGGCCCGTCGGCAAGGCAGTCATTACGGTTCCGGCTTACTTCGACGAAGTGCGCCGCAAGGCGACGATGGATGCTGGGTACATCGCGGGATTGGAAGTGCTCGACATTATCAACGAGCCGACGGCGGCGGCGGTGGCGTTTGGCTTTCAACAAGGGTTCATGAAGCCGGGCGAGGTGAATGCCGAGCGGAAGAAGATTTTGGTCTATGACCTTGGCGGCGGAACATTCGATGTGACAGTGATGGAGATCGGCGGGAAGAACTTCACCGCGCTGGCGACCGACGGCGATGTGATGCTCGGGGGGAAGGATTGGGATCAACGGCTGGTTGATTTTGTTGTCGAAGAGTTTATTCGCAAATTCGGCGTCGATCCACGCGAGGAACCCAACGCCCACGGCCGGCTGTGGCGAGAGTGTGAAGACGCGAAGCGAACGCTATCTGCCAGGACGAAAGCAACGGTGGCCTGCGATTACCAGGGGCACGCGGTGCGGGTGGAAATTACCCGCCAGCAGTTTGAAGACATAACTCGCGATTTGCTGGATCGTACGTCGTTTACGACGCGGCAGACATTGCAGGCGGCGGGGTTGGAATGGACCGATATTGATCGCGTGCTGCTCGTCGGCGGCAGCAGCCGCATGCCGGCGGTGGTGGAATTGCTGCGACAGTTGGCGGGCAAGGAGCCGGATCAATCGGTGTCGCCCGATGAAGCCGTGGCCCACGGGGCGGCGCTCCATGCGGGTTTGATTTTGTCGCTACATCAAGGCAAGTCACCATCATTTCAGATTCGGAATGTCAACTCGCACAGTCTGGGGGTCGTAGCGACCGATTCGCGGACGAAGCGGCCGCGCAACGCGATTTTGATTCCGCGCAATACACCGCTGCCGGTGGTGGCGCGGCGAGTATTTAAGACGCACAAGGCTTCGCAGCGGTCGATTCTGGTGCAAATTGTGGAAGGGGAGAGTCTGTCGCCGGATGATTGTTCGCAACTGGGCAAATGCTCGGTGCGGAACTTGCCCGAGGGACTGCCCGCACAAACGCCGATTGAAGTGCGGTTTCGGTACGAAGCCAACGGCCGGCTGACGGTGAATGTGCGCGTCGAGGGGGGTGCCAACGAACTGCAGCACGAGATTGCCCGCGAGAATTCGCTGACGCAGGAGCAGCTCGATAGTTGGCGGAAGTATGTTTGCGGGCTGGGGCCAGACGGAGTGCGGGTTCAGGAACCGCAGCCGGAGCATCGTGAACAACCGGGGAGTGCTATTGAGCAAGCCAGCAGTGGCGTTCCGGTGGGTGAAGCAATCGAGGAATGGGAAGCCGAGATACTAAGTGCGGAGGTGATAGCGCCAACACAGCCGGAAGTTGATCCACGAACCGATTTTATCCGCACCCGATATGCCGAGGAGCGAAATCGGTTTCGGGGGACATCGAATGACCCCAGCCGGTCGGACGAGATGGCGTTTCAGTTCGTGATGCGTGAGTTTTCTTTGCCGAGGCAGGAACTGAAGGAGATATTGGGCGAGGCCTAGGGTTCTTGCAGCGGCTGGCTGGGAACTCTGTTTACTTGTAACGCTGGCCGACACCACCGGCGATTGGCTGATACCACACCTGCCAACTAGTGGTAACACCGGGCCGCTGCGACAACCATTACAAGTTCAAGATGTCGGGTTTGCCGGGAAATATGCTTGTTGTAGAGGTTTGGCAGGTTTGTAATGAAGAGCTGCGACGCTAACGGTTGATTTTCCGAGCGGCGTTTGCTTATAACGAAAACCTGGGCGTGTTCTGCTTCATTGAGTGAATGGATAGGTACGGCGTTCTGTTATGGCTAATACTGCGCGCGGTCGAACCGGCTCAACGCTGCTCTCCATCGATCGCCTGTGCGATGAGTTTGAGATTAACTGGCGCGCGGGCAAAGAACCGCGGATAGAGGCTGTGCTCGCGCTGGTTCCAGCCGACGCACAGCCGGTCGCCTTTCGGGAGCTGCTCGAAATCGAACTGGAATTGCGGCGTGAGCGTGGCGATGGGATTCGAAAAGATGAATACCGGGAGCGGTTTGCCGATCGCACAGCAATTGTGGATGAGGTGATCCGGACATTCTTGCATGAATTGGCTGAAACGACGCCCATCAAGTCTTCCGACACCGCTCCGAATTCCGCGACGACCTGTACGCGGTACGAGCAGATGCGTTTTTTCCGGCGGGGCGGACTGGGGGCGTTGTACCGTGCCGTCGATGATACGCTGCATCGTGAAACGGTCGTCAAGTTCATGAACGAGCAGTGCGAGAAAGATCCCGCGCTGGTGGCTCAGTTCAGGGTGGAGGCCGAGGTCACGGGCCGCTTGGACCACCCCGGCATCGTGCCCGTGTATGGCATTGGGCAGGATTGGCATGGGCGACCTTTTTATGTCATGCGGCTGATCAACGGCCGCGAACTGAAACAAGCCATTCAGGAATATCACGACGGCGCTGGAGCAAAGCGCGGGGCCCGGCTGGGAAGGCAAATGCTCTTCAATTTGCTGGAGCACCTGGTCAGCGCGTGCAACACCGTGGCCTACGCCCACCACGTCGGCGTCGTACATTGCGATCTCAAGCCGGCCAATATCATGATTGGCAAGTATGGTGAGACGTTCGTGCTCGACTGGGGGCTGGCGACAAACTTTGAGCGATCAACGACGTTTTTCTCGCCGAATGAACCGACGGTGCGACCGCACTCCGGCACGGGAGGATCGAGCAGCGGCCAGCGGGGCGGCACGTATGGCTACAGCAGCCCCGAGCAACTCTTGACCGATGGGCCGATTGGGCCGACGAGCGACGTCTATAGTTTGGGCGCGACTCTGTTTGAGATACTCACCGGTCAGTCTCCCTTCAACGGCCGTGACACCAACGTGCGCGATCAAATTCGCCTGGGGCAGTTTCCTCATCCACGGACGCTGCAGAAAAAAATCTGCCCCCGCCTGGAGGCCATCTGCTTGAAGGCCATGACACTGGCACCGCACGCCCGCTACCCCACGGCAAAGCTGCTGGCCGACGACCTGACGAACTGGATGCGCGACGAGGAATTGGATGCGGCCCCGGACCGCTGGATCGACCGGGTAGCACGGTTTGGCCGCCGGCATCGGGGCATTACGGCAGCTTTTTTTATCTCGCTAATCACCATCATCGTGGCCGCCGGCTGGATCGACCGGACGATACGAATTGGCGATTATGAGAGACAGAAGCTTGAACAGTCCGAAGCGCTGGCCAACGCCAAAGCACAGACATTGCAGTTCGAAAATCAGGGCTTCACCATTGCGCTCGACGCCTTCGAGGATCTCTGCCGGCCATTCGCCAACGATGAGGTGAACAATCTCGGCGTGCTTCGCCCTGTCGTCGGTAAAATCAAGAACTTTACCAGCGACTACCTAAAAAATTTGCATGAAGCGAAGGGAATGGAAGTCCACACGGCTCGCGTTTATGAGATGAAAGCGACGATCGCACGCATCAATGAAAACGATCCCCAGACGTCGCTGCAGGATTTGCAACAAGCGAAGGCGCTTTACAACAAGGTTCCCCCCACGGCACCGGAAAAGTTCGACCGCGACATGCGGCTGGCTCAAAACGATCTCAATCAAGGCCGGTTGCTCGCTGATCTGGAAAAGTGGAACGACGCACTCGAAATTTTCGAATCAACCGCGGCAAGCCTCGAAGAAATACGCCGTAGTCACCCGGAAAACAACGATTTGCTCCGCCATTTGGCGGAAGCCTATCACTGGCTGGGCGACGTCCACATGAATCGTCCCGCGGTCGGCCCAGTCCGCGAGCAATCGCTGGTCGATTCCGAAGACAAATTCACCGAAAGCAAAAAGATTCGCCAGCATTTGGTCAGTTCCACCAGCGGCGAAGACAGCCGCAACCACATTCGCGATCTGGCTCGAAGCTTCGGCTATTTGGGCGATCTCTATCTCGCGCGTGGACTTATTCCCAAGGCAATTCAGGCCTTTGAGGATTCCAAGAAGTACCGCGCTGAGCTGCATCGAACGAAGTCGGGCGATCCTGAGCATCGCTTTCAGTATGCTCGTGGCCTGGGCAATTTCGGGAGGCTGGACCGCGGGTATCGCGGGGAGTTGCCGTCCGCAATCGACAACCTGCAAAAAGCGAGTGACATACAGCAAGAATTGATGGCCAATTTTCCCGACTTCGAAAAATTCGCGCTCGACTTCGCGGGCACGCACAATACGTTGGCCGAGATCTATTTGTTCGCCGCTCTGGAGGAGCCAGATCGAGCCTCCGAATTCCACAAGCTTTCTCGCCAATCGGCCGAGAAGGCAGGTCAAATCTATGGCCGGCCCGATCAACAAGGCAGTTCCCGGGGCAAAAGCGGTTCGGCCCAAAGCCTAGTCTGGTTGGCCTTGAATAGCGGCGCGAACGCCGCAGACGCCCAGCAAAATGCACAACAAGCCGAGAAGCTGCTAAGCACGATCGACGCAGAGCCGAGGCTATCGGGCGACGACCTGTTGACCCTGGCGATGGCCCGATCACTGCAAAACCAAACGGAAAACGCCCTGCGGGCGCTCAAAATGGCCGCGGAACGCGGAATAAATGAGGCTTATCGTTTCCAGCAACACGAGAAACTGGCGTTCAAGACGATTGTAGATGACGCTGACACTGCCGAAGAATTCAAGTCACTGGTCGCCATGGTTCGCGACAAGTTGACATTCGAGTGAAGCAGCCGGGTATGGTCAATCACTTCAGCGCCTCCTCCCAAATCTGACGAATCAAGCGCAGCTTTCGCTCCACTGTGCGGCTGGTGCAGTTCAGCTTTTTGGCAATTTCTGAATTGGTAAAACCTTCCATTTTCCAAACGGCCAGCGATCGCAACGTCGCATCGTTCAACAGCGAGAGCAATCGATCCAACTCCTCTGCAACCTGAATGGAGAACTCGGGCGTTGGTTCACGGCCAATGGCCTCATTCAGGGCCAGATCGGAAGCGTCGCCATTCAAAGGTGCGTTTTGCCCGCCGCCACGTTTGAGCCGATTGGCGCGCCGGGCGGCGTGGATTGCCTTGTGAGCCGTGATGGTGACTAGCAACCGCCACAGGTCTTCGCGATCGGTCAATTGCGGGTAACGCCCAGTAGAGACGCCCTTCCAGAAGCTCTTGAAGGCGCTGAGAGCGATGTCTTCTCCGTCGGCATCACGCCGCAGGCGACTTGGCAGGCGCTGCTTCGCCAATTGCACCAATCGCTGGAAATACCGCTCCCAAAGCTCCTGCGCGGCGTCTTCGTTTCCGGCTTTCAGCTCGTGTATCCAGACAGAGACCGAAGGTTGGGAAGTCATGGTCCGTTGGTAATGCATCGATCCCACAATTGACTGGTCAAGACGCATGATCATACCTTGGCCGAGCAGCAAATAACCAATTGCGAATTCTCTTCGGCCGATCGCGGATGAGATGATTTACTTAAGAATCTGGAATAGGTTGTGATATCGATCGGTCCACAAGGGGACGTCGCGCTGTTTTTGGAAGTCGAGAGGCATGTCCACGAGTTCTTCAGGCGTCTGTCGCAAGAACTCCTGATCTTTGGTGGCCAGCGCGTAGTAGGTGCGATAGATGGGGCGATCTGGATCCTTCGGCCGGTAGATGCGAGTGTGTTGGAATCCGTGGGCCTCGGCGAGTTTGGTGACGACGGGGTACAGGTCGAGATAAGTATTCGTAATATTGAACACGATGATGCCATCGGGCTTTAGATGCTGCTTGTAAAGCTGAAACGCCTCGGTAGTCAGCAGATGCGTCGGCACTGCGTCACCGCTGAAAGCATCGAGGCAAAGCACGTCGAACTGATGTCCTTTGCCGCCACTTTCCGCCAACTCCCGCTCCAGTTGCAGACGCGCGTCACCAAGGATGATGTCCTGTTTGGCAGGACAGTCTTTCAAAAAGTAAAAATAGCGGTTCGCAATCTCAATCACTTCGGGATTGATCTCGTACAGCCGTAGATAATCGCCGGCCTTGGCAAAGCCAGCGATGGTGCCGACGCCAAGTCCCAACACACCAATCCGGCAATTCGGCTGCTGCTTGATTTTGTATTCCAGTGCCCGCCGGCAGCCAGTCCCCGGCCCCCAATATGCGAGTTCGGTACTCGTTCGCCTGGCGGGATCGGCGATTTGGCGTCCGTGAAGAATGTGGCCGCTGAAGAACGCGAAATTCTCCCACTCAGCGTCATCCCGCGAACGGTGCTCGACACCAACCAAACCAAAAAAATTTCGACCTTGATAGACGGTGAGCGGAGCAGATATTTGATCGCTTGTGTCATCGAAATCGAACTGCCAATAGCACACACCGAACATGGCCGGCACGGCGGCGGCTAGCGCGATGCCTGAGGACGCCCACAGCGGCTTGCCAAGGCCATTTACATACACCCCCAGTGCCGTTGCCGCCACGCCAATGGAAACCAGCATGCCAAGAGGCAATTCAAAGAACGTAGTGAACAAATGCGGCGCACAAAGATTGACAAAAATTCCACCGAGCGCGCCGCCCAGGGACATGCTCAAAAAGTATGCCGTGAGGTACTTGGGGCTGGGTTTGAGGTTGGCTAACTCACAGTGGCAAATCAGGCAGACGAAGAACAGGGCCAGAAAGTAGGAAGCGCATTGCAACGTCCAAGTATCGAGCACGAGAGGCTTGTCTTTGGTAGCTCCGAATATCCAGCCAAAGGGGGCGGCAATTGTGTCAGAAAGTGCGTGAAAGTTGGACAAGTAAACGAGGAGCAAGATCGCCCCGACAGCGCAGACAGGCCGGATGTACCACCGAGGATGATCGAAAGCCACGATGAACGACACGAGATACAGGCTGAGGGGAATGATCCACAGCAGAGGTACGGTGGCCACGTTCTGGCAGACCTCGTTGGTCACCGCCAAGAACATGATGGAAGCCAAAGCCGGCAGCAAAATCCAGGCAATCCAGAGCCATCTGGGTGGCGCGGCCTCGTCTGACAAACTTGTGGTCGTGAGCGAACGGATCGCATCGTCGCCGTGGGCCTCGCGAGCACGCAACGTCCACCAGGCACAGAAAATGCAACAGGCGGTGAACAGGGCAAACCCCCACGACCACATGATCGCCTGCTGGCTGGAGTCCCAATGCAGCTCGAAAAAGAACGGATAGCTCAAGAGGGCCAACAGGGAACCCACATTGGACAGCGCGAACAGTCGATACGGAGAGGCCCCGGCAAAGGCGTCGCTGAACCACTTTTGTAACAAAGGCCCGGTCGAAGAGAGGGCGAAATAAGGCAGGCCCACGCTGGCTGCCAAAACTAGCAATATCTGCATGAGCGGTGACGATTCCGTTCCCAACGGTTTGAGGGATTCACTGGGCGAAATGCGGGTGTACAAGGCCAACGCTGCGGCGGCCAGTAGCAGGCCAACGTGTAACCTGAATTGCCCTCGTGGCTGCAAGTAGGTGCAGCTCAGATGGGCATACAAGTAGCCGCCGAACAGAGCCACCTGAAAGAACAGCATGGCGGCGGTCCAGACCGCGGGGCTGCCGCCGAACCAGGGCAAGATAAACTTGCTAATCAGCGGCTGCACTTGGAACAGCAAGAACGCGCTCGAAAAGATTGTGACGGCGTAGGCGAGAATCACAGGCGTCCCACCATCGAGTGGAGGAGTTCTGGTTGCGCGGTTCCTGGAAACTGCAATCTGATCCATGGAAGTAACTCTCAAATTGTTGCAGGGCTGCAAGCAGGGTTGCGTGGACGTATATGGATGGGCGGGATATCGCTGTTACTTGGCTAGGGACTTACCGCACCGAAAAACACGTTACTGGTTAACCTCCACAGCGGCTGAGACGTCGAGTCACAAAATTAGTAATGCTGATAGGGACGACCAATGCGTGTCTTGGCTCGACTCGGTCCTGGCGAAGCTGAGTACTCCCGCTGGCAACAGTGGGAGGCTTTCGATGGTGTCGTGTAATGCGGTAACTTTCGGGTGAGCGAATCCTTCCACTACGACTAAGAGGCCCGTCCCAGAGAAAACCCCGACAAAAAATGTTTCAAAATTCGGGCGGCTTTCCCGTTAGCAGCGAGCGCGCTTCTGTGAATCCGTTCCGCGGCGAAACCTCTGGCACATAGAGAGCGGCCAGATAGGGCTTGAGCTGTGACGCTGAAGCTTGCAGCGCCGATCGGCCAACAACTTTTTCTTCGCCGCTGTCGGGCCAGTGCCGAACTTGGGCCTTTACCTATTGTTTGCACGACTTGCACGGCTGTTTGAATCCGTCTGGTGCACGTGGCTGGCGATGGCGACCAAGGGCAGAACGCTCCAGGGGCGAAGATAGCGATCGCTGAATTTCATACTTAGTTGCTGCCCCGAACACACGAGAAGCAAAACCCGCGTGACAACGCTCGACGTTTAGTCAGAAAGGGACAGTCAAAACATGTTCGAAGTTACGACGAAAGCGTGTCTTGGCGATGATCCGCCCGAGTTGCGGACCTGGAAAGCCGGCGCGGGTGAATTCTCAACAACCGCGAGGTTTGGAGGAATAGTCAATCAAGTGGTAACGCTGTTCAAAGAGGACAAAACAACAATCAAGATTCCACTGGATCGCCTTTGCGCCGAAGATCAGCGGTGGATCGAAGCACGATGCAGGGGCAAGTAACACCAAAGTCTTCATCAAAGGACAAAAACCTGGCAATGCGCTCGACTAAGCACGTCCCTCAGACCTTGCTGTCGTACATCGATAATCATGCCCCGATTGGGGAGTTGTAGGGCACGATGCCGGAGCATGAACTAGCTTGTCGATGGACAATCTGGGAGTAATTTCGCGGCGACAAAACTTGCCGACGTAGCGAAAACACTCGCATTCTGACGGGTAAAACCCATAATGGACCACTTGAACGGCTGAAAATCCGCATTTCTTCCCAATCGCTGTCGGGCTTTGACGCTGTGTGGCCCTTATCCGAGGTAAGGGTGAATCGCTCATGACCAATGTTCCGCAGAAACCAGACGATTCAATCGCCGGCGCGCGGCGAATCGACGCGCTGAGCGATGCGTTTGAGGCGGCGTGGAAGGCGGGGGAGCGGCCGGCGATTGAGGACAGCTTGGCGCAGGTGGACGAGACGGATCGGGAGAGGCTGCTGCGCGAGCTATTGCCAATCGAGATTGCCTATCGCCTGATACGGGGCGAACAGCCGTTGGTGGTGGATTATGTGCCGCGGTTTGGCGGATTGGATGCGGCGTGGGTCGAACAACTGATCGGCGGAGCCGCAACGACCAGGTTGTCACGCTCGTTCGACTGCGCGTGCTTCGCCTCTGCGATGACACCGTGGCCGGACTACAAGATCTCGGTCGTGCGTTGCTGCACCAGGCGGTGCTGGCCGGTGATCAGAACGCCGCAGCC
>JANNTN010000105.1:0-6478 GCA_031394445.1 Anatilimnocola sp. | reverse complement strand
ACCATGATGGACGCCGATCTGCCCCCCAACGCCTACAGCGCTTACCTCGATACCCAGTGGGCTACCGACCCGAATGTGCCACTCGGCGTTGAGCTTGGTTTTCGCATCGGCGTGTACACCGATTTCAACACGATGAATGAGGATAGCCTGCGCATTCAAGGCCTGGGCCTCGGCGTGTTTCGGCTCACCCCGACAATCTCCGCCAAGATCGGCGTGATGTATCTCGACCGCAATGAGATCAAACTCCTCCCCGCTGGCGGCGTGCTGTGGACGCCCACCCCCCACGTCAAATTCGACATTTTCTTCCCACAGCCGCGGCTAAGCGCGTACCTCACGACGGTGGGCAAGTACGAGCTGTGGTGGTATTTGGCCGGTGAATACGGCGGCGGCGCCTGGACCATCGAGCGGGCCGATGGCACATCCGACAACATCGACATCAACGACATTCGCGTTTCGGCGGGACTGGATTGGACCGGTCCGAAAGGCTTGAACATCTTCGTCGAAGGCGGATTCGTCTTTAAGCGGCAAGTGATCTACGTGGTGACGCCCAGCGATTCGTTCGATCCTGGCGACACCTACATGGTGCGGGCGGGAATTTCGTTCTAGCGGACAACAGCCGAGCGATGAGCAGTTCGTGGTAAGCGGTGGCAACCTTGAGGGCCTGGCGCGTGACTTGGCGAATGACGAGCATTGCCCACCTTTGCCGGCTGCTGCTGCTGCTCGTGCCTATTTGCGCAACAATCTTTGCCAGCACCACTCACGCCCAAGACCGCAACGGCAGCATCCCTGCTAAACCCGGTTATCTCGGCCCACCCGCCGGCATCGACGGCCCCGAAACGCTCCCCTCCCCCAGCGACCGCCTCAAGCTGCCAAGTACTGAATTCAACAAACCCGCTGAAGAAATCGAGCAACCGCTGCTGCTGCCTGGCGGCTCGATTGCCGATTCGATGCCCGAAGACTGGCTCGTCGAGCAGCCGCCGCAAAAACTAAGCGCCTACAAAGACAGCTTCTTTCAAAAGCTGTCGCTGGCCGTCGATTGGCTGGGCAACGACGGCGACCCGGCAGATCTGGGAATTACTGAGGTTGAAACCTTCCTCCAGGTCGGCCTGCCCGCTCCGATCAAAGAATGGCCGATGCTGATTACGCCCGGTTACAACATGGCGATGATCAAGGGGGCAACTTTTTCCGATTTGCCGCCGCGCCTGTATTTGGCCTATGTCGATTTCATGTGGCTGCCGCAAATCGTACGGGGCTACACGCTACTCATCTCCGTGGTCCCCAGCGTGTTTGGCGATTTCGAAGCCCATGATTTTCGCCTGACCGGCAAAGGGCTGTTGATCGTCGATCTGATCCCCGAGCGACTGCAATTTGTGGGTGGCGTGCTGTATCTGAATCGCGAAAATCTCCGCCTGCTCCCCGCGGGGGGCGTGCTGTGGTCGCCGACCGATTGGAGCCGCCTGGAATTGATTTTTCCCAAGCCCAAGCTGGCCTCGCGATTCAACGTCGGCCCCGGCTTCGAGGATTGGATCTACACCACGGCCGAATTCGGTGGCAACACCTGGCCGATCGTGCGCACCAGCGGACAGGACGACAGCGTCTCCTACGACGACAATGTGACTTACATCGATTATCGAATTCTGATCGGCTTTGAGCGTAAGCTCGACGGCGGCGCGGGCTACCGCTTGGAAGGTGGCTACGTCTTTGGCCGCAGCATCACCTTCACCAGCGGCAACGGAGATTTCGACCCGCAGGATACATTCATGCTGCGGGGCGGAATTACGTACTGATCAAACACAAAAAAGTGGCGTCAGTTCGTCGGACGCCCCCGGCCACCCGGCAGCATTTCACCACCACCTGGTAAGCCTGTGCCGTCCTGGGGCAGCTTCACCTTCGGGTCCGGCTTAGGAACTGTATAACGCCGATACTGATAGATGTCGTCCGCCTCATTTTGCACGCGCAGGCGACCATCGCCATCGACAACCAGCATTTCGCCCAGGCCGCTCAGCGTTTGCGCCCCCGAGCCGGTAACGATTGGCTTGATAGGATCACCACCCATCAAGTCCGCCACCATTGCATTCGTCGTGAAGGTATATTTCTCCACATCAACGATCTCTTTGATGACCGGATGGATGAGCTTGGTGCCTGCTTTCTGTGTGTTTCCGTCCAGCGAAAAATTCAGCACCGATCCGCGGCCCACGTTCGTCTCGCCAGGCACATCCGCTCTGTTGCCCGTGTCGAAAACGATGGCCAGCGCCGTCGCGACCGGCTCGGAGGCCACATCGACGTTCTTAATGCGCGTCGGGGGTCGCGGCGTTACCTTGCCGGCATACACGCGCTCGCCGCGCGGCACTTCGGCAATGGGGCTGGGCTCGCTCCACGGAGAAACCAACCAATAGGTGCGAAACGGCTGATTGGTTTGCTTGCTCTTAGGCTTAGCCGCATCGGCGGTGTCCAACTCCTTGATCCGTTTACGAACATTTTCGTGCAGCGAGGCATTGCTGGGCGACGGCACGGTTACCGCGGGATGGTTCGGATCGTGCAACCACACATTGAAGCGATAACGATACTTTTTCCCTGGTGTGACTTCTTTGTCGGTGAATCGGATGAGTTGAAACTTGGGGGGGGTGTAGGTTGGCATTCCCATTCCGTAGCCCCCCATGCCACTTTCTCCGCCGCCGCTCATCCCACCCATTCCACCGGGTCGCATCATACCGCCGCCCATCATTCCACCGGGCCGCATTCCGCCACCCATGCCGCCCCCCATCATGCCACCTTCACCACCGCCGCCTGGCATGCGGTTCATTCCGGGCCGCATTCCGCCGCCCATACCACCGAGGCCACCCCCCATGCCGCCTTCTCCACCGCCACCCGGAAATCCACCCGCGCCAGGGCCAAGGATTGGGGCCGAGGGAGCTTCATCGTCGGGAGGAGTCGTCGGCGTTCCCGTGCCGGGAGCAGCGCCATCGCCATATGCCAAAGTGACCGAAGCCAGTGGCACATCAGGGTGCGTCAACAAGTCCCACAGATCGCGCTGCAGATAGGGCGGCGCGGGATGCGTCAACACTTCCGATAGGTACGAAAGATCGGAAACTTCCATCGGAATGCCGGCATACAATCCCGGCGTCTTTTCGTCACCATAGTATTCGGCCAAAGTCCGCGCTGGCGGCGGCAGCGTTTGCCATTTGAACGTCGCCGGATCGGCATTCGGCGGAAGGTCCGTCACATCGGCCCGTTGCACACGAAATTCCATGTAATACGGAACATCGCGCTGCGGACTGTAGTCGAGCGAGTTGGCCAGCTTCTTCTCAAATTCTTCGGTCTGCTTTTGAATGGGCACCACGGCCATAATCGTGACCGACGCCATGTTGCGCGTGATCGTTTGCTCTGGGGATTGTGGAATGAAGCCATTGGTCATCGAATCGGGATAACGATCGGTTGGCATTTGGCCGCCATATCCGCCACCCATTCCTCCCATGCCACCACCAGGGCCCATCTCGCCGCCCCCTTCTACACCGCCGGCCAATCTCTTCCCTTTAGGCTGTCGCGCGGGACGACCACCAACGCCGCCCCCCTCGCCGCCGCCGGGCATCTCGCCTCCCAGTTCGGCCGCTGACTTTTTCAATTTCGCGTCGTCCCGCTTCTTCTTGTCCTTCCGCTTTTTAGCATCATCTTCAGTCTCCGGAGGATACAGCGGATCGATCCATTCGCCTTCGTTCCGCGCAAAAGAAGCCAGCGCCCCAATCACGGGCCGCACAATCAGCTTCTCGGGCGCAAAGAGAGTCGGATCTTCGCGCGGGCTCAGCTTGGGAAAGTCTGGACGGCTCCAGGTATTCACCAGCATGTAAGCCAGCGGATCGGAGTGCATTTGCACTTTCGCTACGCCTTGAACTATATCGAACGGCGGCGTCCGCACCGCGCTCACTTCGTTCCAACGTTTGGGATCATCGATATATTGCTTCGCGCTGTTGCTCTGGCTCACCAGCGCCTGCGGCGACAGGCTGGGGTCCAACGGGGGCAGGCTGAACCCGCGATAAATCAACAACCCCATCAGGCCAACCACAATCACCAACAGTATCTTTTCAATGTGCAGCAAAAAAAACTGCTGCAACTTCTCTTTGTCCAGGCTGATTTTGGGTTTCTTCATATCCTACAAACTCCTTAACTCGTCCGATTTTCCCCTGGCTGGATCCCAATCTTTCGTGCCCTTCGTGGGCATGGCCCACGACTCTGGCTCTGCATTTGATCTCGTGAAACGACTCTACGCTCCCGGTGCCACTGCGGCTCCTGGTGGCACTGTGTTTACCGCCGGTTGCGGCGTTGTGGTTGCCGCGGCTTCCGCCGGTGGAGTGCCATCGACCGGCGCTGGAACCGGTGTAGAGCTATCGGCTGGCGGCGCGGCACTCGGACCGACCGGTGGCGCGCCCGCCTCAGCCGGCGGACCCACATTGAGCTGCTCTTTGTTGGCCGGATTGTAAATATAGACAATGCCGTACAACTCGACGGGAATCAAATTTGGATCGACGGTTGCATCGGAGGTGACGCTGCCAGCGACCATACCGGGTCGGCTCGAGCCGCCAAGACCGCCACCATAGCCCCCTTCACCGCCGCCTGACATTCCACCGCCGAACCCGCCACCTCCGGGCGGCATTCCACCTCCAAATCCTCCGCCGCCAAAACCACCACCACCCATACCGCCCGGCATCCCGCCTTCACCTCCTCCAAAACCACCGCCACCGCCGCCGAATCCGCCTCCGAATCCACCACCGAAGCCGCCTCCACCGCCGCTCCCTTCGCCACCGGCAAAACCGCCGCCCATGCCGCCCATGCCCATGCCAGCGCCCGGCGCGGCCGCGGGGCGATTGATTCGCACCTGCCGCACCTCGAGCGTCAGCCGGGAGTTACCACATTTGGCTAAAAGCACATTCAGCCTTCGCTGATCCAGCACCACGCGAATCCGCACTGGCATCCGCTTGGCCACCGCCAGCAAGGCGTCTTCGGGCGTCTGCGATTTCAGTGCCCCGCGTAGCCGTTCGGGCGGCAAGGGTTGATATTTATCATCGACGTAACGATTCATGGCCGGATCGCGGGCCAGCATTGTTTCCATGCCTCCCATTCCGCCTTCGCCGCCACCAGGTACGGGCGATCCGCCTTCGCCGCCTCCCGCGGGTGGGACGGCTCCGGTCTCACCACCCGTGCCGCCGGGAGCCATTTCGCCCCCCAGGCCCGCCGCGCCGCGGCCGATCGGAGTTACCGAGCCTGCCAACCCATAAGCGCTGCGGCCAATCCGCACAAAGTCGATGTACTTGATCACCGCATCGTGCCGAGCCGTGGCATCGGTCTCGCCATCGACCTTATTCGTCTCGCGAATGATCTGCATGATGTTGTCCAGCACCCAATAATCCTCTTGGGCATACAACACCTCCAAAATCGACGGCAACGTGCTCCGCATCGTAAAGCCGAAGTGGGTTGTCAAAATCTCTTGCTGATTGGTGGGATTCCAGAGCACCACGGAGTCGTCGATGATTGGCTGACCAGTCGCATCGAGTCCTCCGCCAGGCGACACTCCGCCACCCGGCGCAAATCCTCCACCCCCAAAACCACCACCTGCGCCCAGCCCCCCTCCGCCAAAACCACCTTCGCCGCCGCCACCAGCCGGATTGGCACCAAGCGTGGAAACAACCCACTTGGCCTTAATCTTCTCGGCCAATTGGGGCAATTCCTCTTCCATAAAGTTGCGATACTCTTCCTTGAAGTCGCGCGGCAGATCATCCTTCACCGCCACTTTGCCATCGGTCACGAGAATCTTCTCGATCGGCCGCAACTTATCGACAAACGTCCGAAAGCCCGTCTTCTCAAAGCTCGCGGGCCACACCAGCACTCCCGCCTGCTGGTCGTATTGCCGTTGCCAGCCGTCCAGCACTTCCTTGGCATATTTGAGATTCAGCGCGTCCATGCCTTTGATCACCGTTTCATTGGGGTGCTCTGGCTGACCAGTTACCTGCTTCAAGCCATCGAACTCCCCCTTGATTTTAGTAATCTGGGCCGCCTGTTCGGCGGCCAATTTGCCGGTCGAGACCCACCAACTTCCCAGGGTGACGCCCAAAATTCCCAGGCACATCGCCCAAAACGAATGTTGCTTGACGAGCGCGAGTTGTGTTTTTATTTGATCCATGGTGATTGACTCCTTAAGGCGCGTCGGGGGCGGGAGGAATAACCGGCGGTGCAGTGCCAGCAGGTGCTGGTGCCACCGGCGCGGGAACCGTTCCACCGGGAGCGGAAGCAACCGGTGCAGACGCTTCCGCGGGAGCTTCTTCTGCCGCTGGCACGGCGAGCGGCGCTGGCGTGCCACTGGGCTCAACAGGCGGCATCGGACCGGGAACTAACCCAGGCTGCACGCCTTCCACGCCAGCCGGCGGCACGCCGGGGGGGGATGCAGGTGGTGCTCCAGGTGCCCCTTCGGCCGCCGGGGCGTTTGCGG
>JANNTN010000193.1:0-8014 GCA_031394445.1 Anatilimnocola sp. | reverse complement strand
ATCGCCGCGTACCGCCGTTCTTCGCTCCCCCAGATGCCGATCAAAAAGAAGAGCGGGATGAGTGTGAACTCGAAGAAGACGTAGAAGAGGATAATGTCGCGGGCGGTGAAGACGCCGAGGCAGCCGAACTCCAAAAGGAGCAGCATCGCATAGAAGAGCGGGGCACGGTCGGTGATGGCTTCCCAGCTTACAAGGATGGCGGTGACGAACAGCAGCGCGGAAAGGCCGAAGAGCCAGACGCCGAGGCCGTCCAATCCCACGCTGAAACGGACATCGACTGGCGCTCCGCCGCCCGTGAGCCAAGGGGCGTCGGTCACGGCGAATCGGACATCACGTATATCGTCTTCCTGTACGCCGCCGGTCTTTACGAAGCCGACGACGAGCTGGGCGGCGCAAAACAGCGTGGCCAGCGCGACGGCGAGGGCAATCACGCGGGCGACCTCCCGACCGGCCGACGAAGCGAACCACAGGCCGAGCGCGCCGAGCAGCGGGAGGAAGATGGTCAGGAGTAGTTGTTGGCTAATCAAGGGGTTCAGGGTTTAGGGGGACCAGAGAAGGCGGGCGGCGGCGAGGATCAACATGCCGAGGACCATGGCGAGGGCGTAAAACTGGACGAGGCCGACTTGGAGGCCGCGCATCACGTAGCCGATGGCTGGGGGAATCGCGCCGGCCAGATCGACAAGGCCGTCGATGATCCAGCGGTCGATCCAGGCACAGACGCCGGCGATGATTCGTAGCGGCCAGACGATCAGGGCGTTGTAAATTTCGTCGAAGTAGAACTTGTTGGCGGAAAGGCGATAGGGAGTGATGAATGTCGCGGCGATGATCGGCACGGAGAGGATCAGGGCGAACAGGCCAAGGACGAAGCCCAGAAACGAGACGACAAAGCCCAGGCCGGCGCGGCGGAGGTTGAGCGAGACGAAGGCGACGGCTGGGATGCCTTCCAGACGAGCGATCCAGGCCGGGTCGGTCGCGCGGCGAACGCCTTCCATGTTCCACATGCGCTGCAATGACTGTGCTTCGTGGGAGTGGCCGAGATACAAAAAGAGGGCAATGCCGATGCCGGCGAGGGCGATCAACGAACTTTGGCCGGCGACATCAATGTGAAACTCGGGTACACCGCGAGTGGCGGCGATCAGGCCACCGGCGAGCGAAGGGGTGCGGCCTAAAAACTCGACGAAGGTGTTTACGCCCCAGTTGCTCCTCCAATTGCCGACGAAAAGCAGGCCCACGAAGAATGAACAGAACGCCAAAATCATCAATGGCATCGTCATGACCGGCGGCGATTCGTGCGCGTGGTGGCCAGCTTGCGTGGGGATGCGCTCGGGGCCGTGAAACGTCAGCGCGAAGGCCCGGAACGTGTAAAAGGCGGTCAAAAACGTCGCGAACATCGCCCCGTAGTACAGCCACTGATAAACACCGCGGCTAGTGGCCAGTTGCTCGTCGCTCCAGGCTTGCAGCACGCCGGGCGTGGCCGCGTGGGAGCCGTGAGCGTAATCTTCTCCGCTGGCATGCGAGTTATCAGCGCCGCTGGCGTGAGAAGCGCGGTGTGCTTGTTCGTGCTCGATGACGTGAACTTTGTCGTGAATAGCGCCGAGGATCGCGTCTTTGCTCCAGAAGCCGGCGAAGGGGAAGACGCCGGAGAGGGCGAGGCAGCCGAAAAGGAAGGTGGCATAAGTGTAAGGCATGAGGCGCTTCAGGCCTCCGAACTGCCGCATGTCGATGACGCCACCCATCGCGTGCATGACGCTGCCGGCACCAAGGAACAGCAGGGCCTTGAAAAAGGCGTGCGTGAAGAGGTGAAACATGCCGCTGGTGACGCCGCTGAATGTGCCGACGCCGAGGGCGAGGAACATGTATCCGAGCTGGCTGACGGTGGAATAGGCGAGCACGCGCTTGAGATCGAACTGCGTGACGGCGATGAGGCCGGCCATGACTGCGGTGAAGCCGCCGATGCAGGCGACGACGAGCTGCGCGGTGGGTGAGGCGGCAAAGAGCGGCGTGCAGCGGGCGACCATATAGACGCCAGCGGTGACCATCGTCGCGGCGTGGATGAGCGCGCTGACGGGGGTCGGGCCTTCCATCGCGTCGGGGAGCCAGACGTGCAGCGGGAACTGAGCGCTTTTGCCGCAGCCACCCAGGAGGAGTAGGAGGCAGATCGCGGTGGCGATTGCGCCGGTGGCGTAGTCATTTGCCGCGATGCGCGAGGGGCTGAGGACGCCGCGAACTGTGACGTTCTCCGCCGCCGCTGATTCCTGACCCCTGATTCCTGACTCCTGAACCGTATCGTGATAGTTCAGCGTGCCGTACGTACACCAAATGAGGAAAATCGCCGTGGTGAAGGCGAAGTCGCCGATGCGGTTGACGAGGAAGGCTTTTTTGCCGGCAGCGGCCGCTTCGGGTTTTTGGTACCAAAAGCCGATGAGCAGGTAGCTGCAGACGCCGACCGCTTCCCAAAAGACGAAGAGCAGCACGAAATTGCTGACGGAGACGAGCATCGTCATCGAGAAGACGAACAGGCCGATGTAGGCGAAGAACCGCCAGTAGGCCCGGTCGCCGTGCATGTAGCCCGAGGCATAGAGGGCGACGAGCGACGAGATGAACGTCACCATCGTGAGCATGATGGCGGTGAGCGGGTCGGCCCGGAGCGTGATGTCGATGCGGAAGTTGCGCCAGCCGGCGTCGGTGGCGGGAACGGCGGGGTCGCTGGGCTTCAGGTTGTAAGCATGGCCGATATCGGCCCAGGTCCAGAGCGTTGTGACTTGCTCGTAGCCGCTGTCGCCGGCAGTCTTGGAGGCGTTCATCACGTCGCTGAGCACCGCGAGGCTGCAAACGAACGAGCCGGCGAGAGCCAGAATAATCGGCCAATGGCTGTATTGCCGCAGCACCTTCGCGCCCAGCAGCGCGACCAGCACAGCCGCGGCGAGCGGCAGGGCTGGGATGAGGATCAGGTAGTGGCGGAGAGAGTCGTCCATGAGGAAGGAGTCGGGGGACAGGAATCAGGAGTCAGTTTTAGACGCGGGGGCGGTGGATGATTATGTCGGGATCGGTGAGGGGTTGTATGCCGGCGGGAGTGAGATGCGGCCAGACGCGGTCTTCGGTGCGTTCTTCGGGCACTTCGCGATCGACGTAGATCGGCTGGCCATCCTCGCGGAGGTTTTGCCAGGCGGCGGAGTCGAGCTTGCCGATGCGGCGGGCGAGCATGAGGATCAGGGCCATCGCGATGCCCGCTTCGCAGGCGGCGACCGTGATGATGAAGATCACGAGCATCTGGCCCCCCCAGGCGTCAGTGCTGCCGCCGAGACTGCCGTGATAGCGGCCCCAGCCGATGAGGCTGATGGAGACGCCTTGGAGCATCAGCTCCGCACACAGGAACATGACGATCAGGTTGCGGCGGACGATGAAACCGATGAGGCCCAGCGCGAACAGCACGCCGCCGACGATCAGGAAGTTGTAGAGGAGGGCGACTTCGTTCATCGCAGGGCCTCCTCGATGGCGCGCTCGAGGCGCGGGCGGCGCTGCATGGCGATGGCGACGGCACCGACGAGGGCAACCAAGAGCAGCGTGCCGGCCAGTTCGACGGCGATGAGTTGTTCGCTGAAGAGGTGGCGGCCGAGATTGGCCATGTGCTTCGGTGCGAGGATGCCGTCGCTGGCCTTCAGATGAGCGGTGGAGGCCGCGATTGCGTCAGCCGCGAGCGGCTTGACCGCGTCTTTCTTCAAACCGCCGAGCATGAAGGTCAACATGCCGAGGAGGAGGCCGGCGGTGACGACGGCGAGGACTTTGGGCAGGCCACCCCACGACAAACGATCGAACGAGGAATGGCCCTCGGGCTGAGCGAGCATGATGACGAACAAAAAGGTGACGACGATGGCTCCGGCATAGACGACGACAGTCGCCACGCCGAGAAACTGAGCGCCGCTTTGGAAAAATAGGCCGGCGGTGCCGAGCAGCGAGAGGGCGAACCAGATGGCCGAATAAACGGGCGATTGGGAGGCGATCATGGCGACCGCCGCACCGATGGTGATGAGTGCGAGGAGCCAAAAGACGCCTTGGTCGGGCCAATTGCCCAGACGCGGCAGGTCATAAGCGACGAGCGCGCCGGCAACGGCGGCGAAGAGGCTACCGAGTTGCTTGCCAAACCAAACGCGGGCCGGCAACAACAGCCAGAGGCCGACGACAGCGGACAAGAGGCCCCAGAACGTCAGGCAGGAGCAGATTTCTGTTACGGTCGGCAGTTCAGCAAGGAGAGTGGGAGTCACGTGGCGGTTCCTCCCAAAGCCGGCGACTTCATCGGCTCTTTGTCCTTCGTCATGTCGAAGATGGAGAGGAGCTTTTCTTTGTCGAAAATCATTTCCTCGCGGCTGCGGCCTGTGAGGTTGTAGAGGCTCGTCAGTTCGATGGCATCGACAGGGCAGGCTTCCTCGCACATGCCGCAATAAATGCAGCGGAGCTCGTCGATGGCGAAGCTTTGCGGGTATTTTTCGCGGTCAGGCCAGGGGCTTTCCTCGGCGATAATGTCGATGCAATGCGCCGGGCAGGCGGTGGCACAGAGGAAGCAAGCGACGCATTTCACGCGGCCGGCGGCGTCTTTGTTCAGGCGATGCACGCCGCGGTAGATTTGCGGGTTGCCGATTTTCGGCTCTTCATCGGGATACGAGACGGTGACGACGTCGCCGCGGATCGATTTCGCCATGTGCTTGAACGTGGTCGTCAGCCCCTGGACGACGAGCGGCAAGTACATGCGCCCGGAGAGGCCGAGTTTCGGCTCTTCGATCCACTTGATGTTGGGGTCGTCGGATTTCATGGGTGCGGCGAAATGTCAATTCGGACAGGCGAGACGCCTATCCTACGGAGTGGGTCGGTTGTCGGTAACGGTAGGGTTAATGAACGTGGTGGCAAGCCAGGCGAGGATGAATGTGATCCATGAGCCGGCAGTTACGATCAGGGTCCAAGTGAAGTTCGTGCTGGTCGGGTCGCTGGTGTGCCGCAGTTCACTGGTGTGCCGCAGTTCATACAGCACGGCGAGCACGACGAGGTTGACGATGCCCAGCGGCAGCATGATCTTCCAGGCGAGGTTGAGGAGCTGATCGTAGCGGAAACGCGGCCAGCTCCAGCGGACCCACATGAAGAACACGATGACAGCGAAGATTTTGGCCTGCAGCACGAGGATCCGGGCGATGGCCTCGAACCAAGTGATCGTACTAGCCGTCGCTTCTCCGGTAATGAACGGGAAATGCCAGCCGCCGAGGAACAAAATCACGATCAGGAAAGAGGCCGTGATCATGTGCAGAAATTCGGCGATCAAATACAGAATCAGCTTCATGCCCGAGTATTCGGTGTGATAGCCGCCGATGAGTTCTTGCTCGGCCTCGGGCAGATCGAACGGCAGGCGGGCTGCTTCAGCAAACGACGCCACGACGAACACGAGAAAACCGAGCGGCTGCATCAACGCAAACCAGCCTTGCTGGGCCTGAGCCTGGATGATTGTGGTCATGTTCAGCGAACCTGACGCGAGGACGACGCCGAGGATTCCCAGGCCCATTGGCAGTTCGTAGGCGATGAGCTGGGCACTGGAGCGCAGGCCGCCGAGGAAGCTGTATTTGCTGTTGCTGGCCCAGCCGCCGAGGATGACGCCATAGATGGCGATGCTGGCAAGAGCAAAAGCAAAGATCACGCCGACATCGACGCTCGGTGCCACGACCAGCTCGATCGGCTCCTTGCTCTTCAGCGAGCCGATTTCAAACGGGGGGATGAGGCTGCCGAAGGGAATGACCGCGTACACGGCGAGGGCCGAGGCGAGGATCATCAGCGGGGCCAGGGTAAACAGCCGCTTATCAACGTGGGCCGGGGTGTATTCTTCTTTGAGAATGAACTTCAGCCCGTCTGCCAGTGGCTGGCCCAGGCCCCAGAGGCGGATGTTCGTGAGCGGAATGCCGACACGGCTGGGGCCGATGCGGTCCTGCGTCCACGCCGCTATCCGCCGCTCGAGCAGCACGAAATAAGCCGCGGCGGTCATGAGCCCGCCGACGAGCAATCCGATTTTGATGAGCGGTTCGAGGAGCCAAGCCATCAGACGATTAAGGAACCACGAAAAGCACGAAAGACACGAAATGAATTACTAGGAAGCAAGACCAGCGATTGCCGCTGTTCCTGCTTCTGATTGAATCCGTGTCATCCGCGTTCATCCGCGGCTACATTTTTCCTTTCGTGTGTTTTGTGTATTTCGTGGTTTCAATCAAGCAATTGCCGCCGGCTGATTGGCAGGTTCGGCAAGTTTGTTCACTTTCAAATCGACTCCGACATCCGGAACGCCTGTGGTGGCGGCGGCGAAGTAGGCGATTTCGCGGGTGATGTCGGCGAGGACGGAGGAGGCTTTGTAGAGGCCGGGTTTTTTGAGCAGTTGCCAGTACAGTTGGCCTTCGGTGATGACACCAGCGGGCGGGCGGATGGCCCATTTGAACGATTGGAGGCGATCATTCGCGTTGACGTAGGAACCTTCCCGTTCGGCGAACGTCGCGCTCGGCAATTGATAGTCGGCGCGGTCCCACAGCGGCGAGACAAAACAATCTTGCACAATCAGCGTTTCGACGTCCGCGAATTTTTCGACCGTGGCGGTGTCGTTCCACGGTGTGCGATAACCGCCAGTCAGCCAGACCGCGCCAGGAGCTTCGACTTCGACCTGACCGAGGAAATCACCCCAGTTGAGCAAGCTGCCGCCGAGACGGGCGACGATGGCTTCGACGCCTTTGCGGTTGGGGCACTTTTCGGCGTGGATGGTAAAGCCGTTGGGAAATGTTTCGTCCGTACCGGCGACGGGAACTGGCCCCACGGCGAGCAAAGCGGTTGAATCCAGACTGCGAATGTAACTCGCCAGCAAATAGGCTTCTTCGACCGTGAGGTGCGGTGATAGGACCGCGGCCAAGCGACCAGCCTTCCTCAACTTTTGATCGATCTCGCCCGCGACATGCGACCATTCCACCGGGGTATAGCCCGTTTTTTCGCGGCGGCGGAGCTGCGTGACGCGATTCGCATCATGCACGTGCTTCCAGCCGTAGCGGCCTTCGTCGCACATCCACCATTGGTTGACGTGCGAGTTTTCGCGGGGCTTGAGGCGGTAGATGCGGTCTTGGTTCTCTTCGACCTTGATCGAGCAGCCGGTGGAACAGCCGGCACAGACATTGTCGTGGCTCTTCATGAACCAGACGCGCTGTTGATACAGAAAATCTTTGTCACCGAGGGCACCGACGGGGCAGAGATCGACGACGTTACCGGAGAGCTTGTTTGCGAGGGGGAATTGCAGGTCGCCCGCGTCGTTGCGGAAGACGTCGATCTCCTCGTGAGCACCGCGATTGATCACCATCAGCTCGCTCGTGCCGCTGATCTCACGCGTGAAGCGGACACAGCGAGTACACATCACGCAGCGGTCAACGAACAGCGTGACCGTATCTCCGAGTTCCCTCCGCCGACTGGTGAAGGGCTGGATGTCGGCCCGCCGCTGGTCGCGGCCATGCTCGAAATGGTAGTCCTGCAGCGAGCATTCGCCGGCTTTGTCGCAAATGGGGCAATCGACGGGGTGGCGGAGAAGCAGGTCTTCCTCCACCATCGCCCGGGCTTCAATGACCTTCGGGCTGTTGGTGACAAACACGGTGCCATCGGTCGCCGGCGTTTGGCAGGCAGGGACGACCTTGGGCTGCATCACAATTTTGCCGGTCGCCGCGTCCTTCTTTCCAGACTCCACGAGGCACATGCGGCAACTGGCGACGACGGAGAGCCCCGGATGCCAGCAGTACCGGGGAATGTCCACGCCAGCCCGCTCGGCGACTTGAATGCCGTTGAGGCGCTCCTTGTCGCCAATCGTGATTTCCTGGCCGTTAACGATGACCGTGGGCATGGAGTGCAAAGTTAGTGGATTTCGAGGAGTTGTAGCGCGGGGACGGCGGCTGTTTCCATCCAGCCGCTGGGGTTGGTGCTTTTGATGTAGATTTCGAGCTCGTTGCGGAATTTTTTGATG
>JANNTN010000071.1:0-6815 GCA_031394445.1 Anatilimnocola sp. | reverse complement strand
ACCTGCACTTTCGCTATAGCTCTTGGTTACGCCCCTGCGAGTCGTCATGCCTCTTCCAGCCGTCATGCCTCTTCGAGATAAGCAAACGAGATTGAAAGAACCTCCAGTTCATACGATCCCTTCGGCGCGGGAATCTCCGCTGTCTCGCCGATCTTTTTGCCGAGCAATCCTTGCCCCAACGGGCTGGTTATCAAAACGCGGCCCGCGTTGTAATCCTCGTCGCCAGCACCAACCAGAGTGTATTCTTCCTCGTCGCCCATAGCGACGTCTTTCACCGTCACCGTCGAGCCGAAGCAAACCTGATCGCGCGGGAGCATCGCTGGATCGATAATCTGGGCTTTTGCCAGTTTGCTTTTCAGCAAATTGATTCTCGCTTGCAGGAGGCCTTGAGCCTCACGCTGGGCGTGATACTCGGCATTCTCCTTCAAATCTCCCTCGGCCCGAGCCGCTCCGATCTTCTCGGCAATAGCCGGCATTTCCACGCGTTCCATTCGCTCGGCTTCGGCTTTGAGCTTGGCGAAGCCCGAACGCGTCATCGGTACGTACTCATCCATGGCGATTCCCCAATCCGACAAAAAAAGCGACCCAAAAACTGGGCCGCAACGGTGAGCCTGTCCTCGACTTGGGAAGTCAGGCTCTTTCGACTTACAATTCTGGTGGACGGCTAAGCCGCTGACAAGATGCCTGCGAGGCTCAGCCACAATCCACAGACGCGATAGAATACGGAGTACAGTCTATTCGGTCTTCGATTGCCGATCCGCAAGTACGTCCCCCGGCGATTTTTCTTTTCCGGACTTCTCGGCAGCCTCTTTTGCGACGCGGGCGGCAACGAAGGCACGTTCCAATTGGGCCGCCGTGAAGTAGGGATCGGTACGTCCGCCAATGTGCTTCACACCGACCTTGTTGGCGAGTTCTTCCCAGCTCAAGCCGTTTTGCAGGTGCCAAGCAGCCGCTTGCGTCGAATGTTGGTCGATCTGGCCAGCGCACATCAGTTTGATGAGTTCGGCGATCGCGGAGTCCTTCGCGTACGAATCAATGGGAACCGGCTTATAAGCAATGCGAGGGCTAGGATCGGCTAGGCCGTGATCGAGACAAACGGAAGCGATCTTCACCTTCTGGACTTTATCCGGGCCGACGTTGAACATGCCGCCACCGCCCATGCCGCCACCGCCCATGCCACCTCCACCCATACCACCTCCGCCTCCCATCATTCCGCCGCCCATACCTTGTCCACCACCTCCACCACCACCGCCCATTCCGCCCATTCCGCCGGCTCCTCCACCGCCACCACCGCGCTGCGCTAAGATTGGTACGCCCGCGAGCGCAGGGGGCAATTTAATGGTGAGCGGCTTGTCCGTCTTGTTCCGCAGAATGATCGTGCCTTCGGTTGAATCCTTGGGAATCAACACGGCTTCAACCTCACCCGAATCGATACCTGCAAACAAATCGACGGCTTTGGCGGGCTCGGCACCTTTCTTGGCTGGCGAGGCGGCCATGGCAACAAGTGCCGTCGAGCAAGCCAAAGCCAACGCGAAACAACGCTTCCACACGTAGAAATTCATACTTCACCATCTCCACAAATCGATGTGCGCCCTGTTCCAACTGCCAGCCCTGGCATGGTGAACCCTGAGCTCTAGTGGCCCAGTTCACCAACTAGAAAGAATAATCGCCGGTCCTGCTAAATCCAAGCAGTAAAACGGGATTTATCGCCCCAGCATGGGGCCGGTGCATGTGGAGAATAGCTTTGGCGGAGCAAGCGAAATAGCCGCAAAAAAGCGCCAAAAGCACCAGAAAAAGCAGTCGTGGTTGTCGCCGCTGCTGGTGCCTTTTTGAGTATGTTTTAAGCTTTGGGAATTCCGAAAAAGAGGCCCCATTACCGCGGCTTCGTGGTATGGACACCTTGGGGGCTTTCCAGCCGGACGACGCGGAATCCGGCCGATTCCACGGCTTCCCACATGGCTTTTGACCCCAGCGTTTTGTCCTTTTGCGGCACTACATACGCGATGTTTTTGGGAACGTCGGCCCGGACCTCAACCACGCCGGGAATCGCGTAGAGCTTGCGAGCGATTTTTTTCGCACACTCGCCGCAGTGCATGTCTTGGACGTGAATGGTCGTGTAGGTAACGGGCGGAGCAGCGGGCAGTTCGGTCCAGCCGACGAGCGCTACGATGACAATTGCTGCCAGACGGACGAAGTTGTTGCGCGTCATGATTTGTTCCTTGTCGAGCGGCCGGGAGCCGCCGGTATCAATTGGCGTGATTCGTTGAGGTGGCTTCTTAGCGGCGAAGGTAGAGGCCCTTGGCGTGTAAGACGAGCTCGCCTTGTTCGTTGATCTCGGCCCGGCCGTTGACGACGATCGTTTGCCCTTCTTCGAGCGGAAGCAGCTTCTTCGCAGCCACTGCCGGCACCTGGCCGTCTTCGCCGATCAGCATGACGATGGCCCGCGAAGGATGGCCGCCGCCTTTGGCTTTGCAGAAGGGGCAATTGTCGTCCGTGCAAACATGTTGGCCGGATTCGAGCGTTTCCGAGGGGTCGGTGATTACGAACATTGCCGACTGGTTGGACCACTTGAGGTTATCCAAGCCCACGCGGCCGATCAGCGATACGTCACCGGCTTCCGGTTTCGATTCGCGATAATCCAAAATGCCTTGCACTCCAGCCGGCTCTTCCGCAAGCACAAATCGTTGGCCTTCCGCGGAGATTTCTGTTTGCTGCGTGCAGCCAGCAAGGAGGATGCAAGTGGCGAGTTGAAGGAACTTGAATTGATGCATGATGAATCGCCGCTATGAACCTAGAGGCCAAGAACCGAGAGACCAAGTACAACGAAAAGAGAGCCCGTAGTATCGTTCTTTCGTCGGCATTGAAGGTACGAAAAATTTGCTCGTTCCGATAATTCCACGCAGATCAACGCGGCAGGTGCTAGCGGCTATAATCGCGGCGGGTCGTTTCATTCAGTTTCGTCACTCCTCTCCAGATTCCCTCTCATGCGTTCACACCTTGGATATCTTGCTATCGCTGTATCGCTTGTTGCTAGCTCTGCGGCTGCTGCGGACATCTATGTCGGTAGTGGAGTTAAGTCGGGAGAGGTGACCGATACGACGGCGATTGTTCTCGTGCGGCTGACGGCAACGCCGGGCCAGGATGCGAAAGGCAATATTCCAGGTCGTGAAGGGGAGGCTCGTTTGGAGTATTCGGCGACGGAATCGTTGGCTGGAGCCTTGCAAACAGCATGGAAACAGGCTGATCCGAAGGCCGATTGGTCCATTCATTTTCAACTTCGCGATTTGAAGCCCGCGACACGATATTTTTATCGCGTGGAATATCGCACGACCGCTACGGTAGCGAGCGAGCGGTCGGCAATCTTTTCGTTTGTCACCGCGCCGCCGCCGAACGAGCGGGTAGCGGTGAAGTTTCATTTGACGACGTGCCAGGATCTGCATGGATCGGCAACTTATATTCCGATGGCCGCTCAAAAGCCCAATTTCGTCATTTCAGATGGGGACAATGTCTATTACGACGGCCAAGGAGAGGCTCGCAATGTGCCCGAGGCTTGGCAAGCGTATCAGCAAATGTTTGGCTTGCCGGCGATGAAGGACTACTACAACCATGTCAGTGGGTACTTCCTCAAAGACGATCATGACTATCGGTTCAACGACAGCGATCCGTACATGAAAGGTGTGTGGGTTAACCCGGCGAAGAAGATGAATCCCAAGGCGCGCCTCACCGAGCGGCAGGGCAACCGTCAACTCGATGTGAACTGGCTCACGGCGGAGGAAGGGGCTCGGGTCTTTCGGCAGGTTTTTCCAATGAGCGAGAAGCCGTATCGGACGTTTCGCTGGGGACGCGGAGTTCAGTTGTGGATGTTGGAGAATCGAGAATTTCGCTCGCCGAATGAGATGCCCGACGGCCCGGAGAAGACAATTTGGGGGGCGGAGCAGAAGGCGTGGCTGAAGCAAACGCTGCTGGCGAGCGATGCTGATTTTCGCGTCATTATCTCGCCGAATCCGATCATTGGGCCGGATCGAATTTTGAAGGGGGACAATCAGGCCAATATCAATGGTTTCTGGTACGAAGGACAAATGTTTCTTGACTGGCTCACGGAGAACAAGATCACGAATGTCGTGCTGATGAATGGCGATCGGCACTGGCAATATCACAGCATCGATAAGCGCAATAGTCGCAATGTTCACGAGTTCAGTTGCGGCCCGACACACGACGACCATGTGCAGCCCGTTCCTCCGCCGTATGACGGTGTCGATCGGCCGTATTCGGCCAGTAGGGGCGGCTTTTTGACGATCCAATACAATCCGAGCCGCACGCTGAGTCTGCAGTTTTTTTCCGCGAAGGGTGAAGGGTTGTATGAGTTCGTGATGAGGTGATCGACTAACGCTTTTCTTCGACGACGATGCGGCAGCGGCAGGAGAGGAGCTTGGCGTCGTACCAGACGATGATTTCGTCGCCGATGCCTTCGCCGGCTTTGATGGTGGTGCGGATTTCCATTTTCACGCCGATCCCGCCGTGTTGCACCAGACCGTCGTCGAGGTAGAGCTTTTCGGCGAAGGCACCACCCCCGTCGAGGACGATGGTGTGGCCTTTGTATTTGGCTTCCCAACGTAAGCGCCGCTTGACGATGCGGTGGGAATAGAAGCCGGTTGCGACGCTGGCCAGCAAGGCAGTCACCGCAACAACTTGAAGCCAGGTGGCGTGAGCGGCGAGCGGCTTGGCTGTCGAGGTGAGCCAAGTCAGGATGGCGATGACCAGGAAAAGGGCGGCGATGGCTTCGGCGATGAAGTACAGCCGGCGATTTTTTGTGTCGGTGATGTCGAGAAGCTTGTGGACGATGACGGACGAGGAGCCAGGAATGGGTGGGGAAGTTGCGGCCGATGTAACGGTAACGGGCTGAGGCTGTGGCGTTGTGCCCGAAATCGACGTAACGGCTGATTTCAATTCGCTCGCGTGCTGGTAGCGGCGGCTGGGCTCCGATTCGAGCGTGCGTAAGACCACTTCGTCGAGTCGGACGTCGATGGCGGCTTTTTTGGAAGGTGGAGCGAACCAGCCGAGGGGTAATTCACCGGTCAATAATTCGTAGAAGACGACGCCGAGGGAGTAAATGTCGGCTCGATGATCCACTTGTTTGGTGCCGCTCATTTGCTCGGGTGCCATGTACCGCATGGTTCCCATGACTTGCTGCGTGGCGGTCAGGTTCTCGCCGTTCGCTTCTTGTCCCATGAGCTTTGCCAGGCCGAAGTCGGCAACTTTCACGCGGCCGCGCTGGTCGATGAGGATGTTTTCCGGCTTGATGTCACGATGCACGATTCCTTCTTCGTGCGCGAACTGGAGCGAATCGCAGAGCTGTGAGACGATCGCGAGGGCGTCTTTGGGCTGGAGGTTGCCGCCGGTGATCGCGTCTCGCAGCGTCACGCCATCGACAAATTCCATGACAAAGTAATACAGCCCTTGGGCTTTGCCGAAGTCGAAGATCGTGATGATGTTGGGATGGTTGAGCTTAGCCAGCGCGCGAGCTTCGCGGAGGAACCGCTGTTCATAGGCTTCGGCGTTGGCAGTCACTTGCGGCAGAATTTTCACTGCCACAATCCGGTCGAGTTCCGGCTGCCGCGCACGATAGACGGCTCCCATGCCGCCGCAGCCGAGCATGGACTGAATTTCCAGATTGGGGAAAAGCTTGTCTAATTCTTGGGGAGTGGGGGGCGTGAACCGCTGAGCGGAATGGGAAGGGAGGGTGGGCGCGTCGAGCTGTGAGGCAGCGGAGTCTTTGCTGCTGGCCATCTTCAGCAGGCAGCCGGGACAGGGCTCGCTCGGGTTTTCACTGGGTCGCTCGGTGCCGCACTGTGGACAGACGATTGTTTTGTTGAGAGCAGTCATGGGTGCCAGGGTAAGTAGTGCTTAGTATCGCCCAATATGCTCTACAAGATTTGTGACGAGTTGTGATGCGAGAAAATGCGGAATTTGAGGAATTGGCGAGATTTTTCCAGTGTTTTCTGGTGATTTCACGCTGGCTCCAGAGCGTGAAAGAGGCGGCGGATCTCCTCTTCCACATCCGCGGGATCGGCTACGGTGGCTTCGACTTCAGCGAGGAGCAATTCACGGTAGCGTTTGCGGAGGCGGGAGGCGGCTTGTCGTGCGGCGGCTTCGGATGTGCCCAGCTTCGCCGCAATTTCTGGATAGCTTTCGGTTTGTTCACCCGCGAGGGTTGGTTTGAGCGAGTGGAAACGCTGCTCTTGCCCGGCGGCGTCCATTTCTTCCTGCAAGCGCCCCATTACGCGTTCCAAAAGCACGAGGGCCCAGGAACGCTCGTAGAGACGCTCGGCGGTCATGGCGTCGATTGGTAACGCCGCGAATTGTGATGAACCTTCATCGAAGTCGAGGGAGAGATGTTGCGCGTGGCCGCCACGAATCTGCCTATGGGCGGCCTGATACTCGTTGTGCAAGAAGTTTTGCAGCGAAGTGAGCAGGAACGATCTGAGACGGCCACGGTCGGCGGCTGCACGGCGGAGCAGGTCTTTTTCCAATAGCCAGGCAAAGAATGCCTGTGTTGAATCGCGGGCGTCGTGGTCGTTGCCCGTTTTGCGGCGCACAAACACGTATAAGGGAAACCAATATTGCTCACAGATCGCTGCCAGGGCCGCCGCGCCTTCGGGGCCGTGCAGTTGGCCGACGAGGTTCCAGTTCGTCGTTGCGAACCGGGCGTGCGGCTGGTGCGAACTTGTGGGCATTCGGGACATTGTAGTTCAGACGCTGGTTGTCGATCGGAAAGTGTCAGTGGCTAATGATTGGCGGAACAACGACCTCACCGC
>JANNTN010000062.1:0-5524 GCA_031394445.1 Anatilimnocola sp. | reverse complement strand
TGGATGGCATCAATCTGCTGCCGTTGCTCAAAGGCGAAACCAAGCCTCAATCGCGTGACTTTTTCTGGTGCTCCGGCAGCGACGAAGGCTGGTTGGCAGTGCGTTCTGGCGATTGGAAGCTTGTTGCCCAGCGCGCCAAGGTCGAATTGTTCGATCTGGGAACGGACATTACCGAGCAGCACGACTTGGCGAAATCCAATCCGGATAAACTTGCTGAACTCACGCGACTGCACGACACTTGGCTGGCGGAGATGGCCCAGCCGGTGAAGGCGGGCGACAAGAAATGGCTGGCCGGCGTCCACGACAACGCGAAGAAAAAGCTAACTCCCGAACAAAAGCAGAAGGCGCGCGACGCAGAGCGCGCCAAAAAGCGGCTCGAAAAAAAGTAGGCGGATGATGAAACTGATTCTGTTTATCGCGCTTGGGGTGGGCTGTGTGACGCTGTCGAAAGCCGAGGAGCGCTCCCACCCGAATGTGCTGCTCATCGCCGTGGACGATTTGCGCGATACGCTCGGCTGTTACGGCAACCAGGCAGTGAGAACGCCAAACATTGACCGTTTCGCCGCCGGGGGCGTTCGTTTCGAGCGAGCTTACGTGCAGTATCCGGTGTGCAACCCGAGCCGCAGCTCGTTTCTCACCGGCCTGCGGCCCGATCAGACTGGCATCACCGACAACAACACGCTGCTGCGCGCGAAGCTGCCCGACGTGGTGACGCTGCCGCAGTTGTTCCGGGCCAACGGCTACTACAGCGCGGCGTTCGGCAAACTGTTCCACCTGGGCGGGGGCCGCGATGCCAGCGCGCGGCAGCGCTGGATGGACCTGCCGACGTCTTGGGATGAGGCGCACGCCTTTCAGACGACGCCCGCCGGAAAAATCATCGCCGGTCGCAACCTCACCGGCGGCAGGCTGAAGTGGTGTGAGTGGGGCATGACCGCCGGCGGCGACGACGACCAGCCCGACGGCCAGAACGCCCGTGAGGCCATTGCGTGCATGGAGCGACTGGGGAACAGGCCGTGGTTCATCGGAGTCGGTTTCCACAAGCCGCACGATCCGTTCGTCGCGCCGCAGAAGTATTTCGACCTGTATCCGCCTGGTTCAATTCCCCTGCATCGCGATCCAAAGGACCAGACTGCCGCACCACCGCTGGCCGTGGGCTTCGGCGAATTCGGCGCGGCGTTCCGCCAGTTCACGGACGCGGAGCGACTGGAGTTTCTGCGCGCCTACTACGCAGGAGTTTCATTCATGGACGCGCAAGTGGGCCGCGTGCTCGACGCCCTGCACCGTCTCAAGCTGGCGGACAAGACGCTGGTCATCTTCCTGAGCGACCACGGCTATCATCTGGGCGAGCGCGCCTGGTGGAACAAGAACACGCTATTCGAACGCAGTTGCCGCGCGCCGCTCGTCATTGCCGGTCTGGGAGTGAAGCCCGGCGTTGCCCGCGGGCTGGTCGAATTCGTGGACTTGTATCCGACCGTTGCCGAGTTTTGCGGTGTGAAACCGCCGGCGTCCCTGGCCGGCAAAAGCCTGCGTCCGCTGCTCGACGATCCAGCAAGACCCGGCAAATCAGCCGCCTTCACCCTCGTCACGCGCGGCCCGCAGCGCGGCGACAGCGTCCGCACCAACCGCTGGCGGTACACGGAATGGAGCGACGGCGCACACGAGCTTTACGATCATCAGAACGATCCTGACGAGAACATCAATCTGGCCGGTGACGCATCCCATGCCGCGACCGAAGACGAGTTGAAGCGAGTGCTCGCGACGCAGGTGGAGAGGAAGTGAATCGCTGCTTCCCGGTCAATTCCAAATCACCTCACTGCCATGAAGCCAGGACTCTACCACTGCGGGACCGACGGCACTCATTTTCACAAAATTTTGATATCAGCGACATGACTCCAAAACTCCACTACACCATCATTTCGCTCGTCTGCTTTCTGGCATTGCATTGTGTGCATGGCCTCACAGCCGTCGCTGAACCGCCTGCCGCCCGAGATCGGGCAGCGCCTCCGCCAGTTTTTCCAAACGGCTCTCCGGCGGAGCCGCGGCTGGGTGAGCTGTCGCTGAACAAAGCAGCCGAATCGCTGGACCGCACGGCTGTGGCCTGGGTGAAAAAGCACCAGTGCGGCTCCTGCCACACGGGCTGGCCCTACGTGAGTTCCCGCGCGGTGCTCAAAGAGTCGCCCACGTCGTCGCTCGCAGAAGTGCGGGCATTCTTCGAGGGCCGGATCGTCAACTGGGATGCGGATGAGCAAGTGAAGAAGCACCAGCATCGCGAAATTGTCGGCACGGCGTCCGCCCTCGCGATGAACGATGCCCAGACAACGGGCAAACTGCATCCGGTGACGCGACAAGCGCTCGACCGCATGTGGGTGCTGCAACGCAAGGATGGCGCTTGGAGCTGGCCCAAGTGCAGTTGGGTGCCATTTGAAGTGGATGATTACTACGGGGCCGTGCTGGCTGCTGTAGGCGTCGGCCACGCGCCGGACAATTATGCACAGAGCGAGTCCGCCAGTTCTGGCATGGAAAGGTTGAGAAGTTACCTTAAAAAGACTCCTGCGCTGAACCTGCATCATCGCGCCTGGCTGCTGTGGGCTGCCGTGCGGTTCGATGGCCTGCTCAGCAACGAAGAGAAGCAAACCATCGTCAAAGAGCTGCTTGCCCTCCAGCGCGACGAAGGCGGCTGGTCGATGGAATCGCTGGTTGGTGATTGGCAAGGCCGCGAAGGCGACAAGGCCGATCCAGATGCACCCAGTGATGGATACGGCACCGGACTCGTTGTTTTTGTCCTGCGTGAGGCCGGCGTGCCCGCGAGTCATGAAGCTCTCCAAAGCGGTGTGAAATGGCTCGCCGCGAACCAACGCGAGTCTGGACGCTGGTTCACCCGCTCCCTGAACGGTGTGGAACAGCACTACATCAGCGACACCGCCACCGTCTTCGCCGTGCTAGCGATCAAGGCCTGTCAGTAACTCGTCGAGTTCACACCGGCCACTCAAACCACACTTGAAAAAATCTCGCCTCATGGAATTCGCCGACTTTACCGCTTGGCGAGTGGCTCCAGACCAGCAAAGTCCACGCCGGGGGCTTTACCAGCCAGGAAAGGCGATTCGCAAATCAAGCGAATCCTGAAACTCGCGCTGCAAGGCACTTGAGGTTGCTGCGGCACGCCGGCGAGTTCCAGCGTGGTCGGCATCGCGTCCTGCAAATAAATCGGAGCCGCGATTTTTCCCCCTGCAGCCACACCCGGACCGACCACGATGAACGGCAGCAAATTCCCGGGCACAAATCCCCGAGAAAAATTATACAACCAGCTCGGCCGCGAAATCCGGACCGATCAAGTGCAGTGCGGTCTCTTTAACTGCCGGCGCAACGTGCTCGACGAGTCCGAGCAAAAGTCCGCAGCGTTCCGTCTCGATTTCACAATAGCGGGCTTGGCTCACACCATTAGCTGCGCCACCTGCTCTTAGACATCGAGCAGAAAATGATCTACCACTACTTCGCAACCCAGGTGGAAGAACTAGCGTCAACAAGTCTCGGGCGGGGGCTGGTATCGCTGAGGCTGACAACGTGGCTTCCATCGCGGCGTGCTCTTGGAAAAAAGGTGCCCAAGCAACAACCGTTCTCTCCAAGCACGCCGCTCTTTTCAATCACTCCCCATCCACAACTTTTGGGTTTATCTCGCCAAACCTCAATGTTTACCCGTGGTCGAGCTTATCAGCATGCGGTGTTCAGCCGTTTACGGTCTTTCCGAGCGGAACTGTTCCAACTCCACGCCCCAACCGGTGATCGTGATCTGGGCCGGGATGAAGCCGGGGTCGATGTAGAGGATTTTGACGTTGTGGCCCTCTTTTTCGAGCGAGAGTTGGCCGGCCATGTTGTCGCCGATGGGGTTTTCGGATTTCCAGCCGGCGGCGGTGAGTTGCTTTACGATGGCATCGACGGCGGCTTTGCCAGTGCCAGTGGCGACGTGGAATTCGATTTCGGTTTTGCTGGCTTCGATGTTTTGAGCGCCGGCGGGCAGGCGGATCGCGGCTGTGGGTTTCGGCTTATTGCGTTCTTCCTCGTCCTTCTTTTTCTTGGCGGCAATTGCGGCGTCAGCTTTTCGCTCCCACTCTTCGACTTCAGCGGCGGATTGATGATTGAGGGTGACGCGGACTTTCTTTTCGGAGCGGAGATCCCACATGTTCAGGTTCAGCAACTCCTTCGCGGGGTTGCGGAAGATCATGAACGATTCGACACCGTCGTGGATCGGTTTCTCGGAGGTGGATTGCCAGCCGGCGGCGGCGAGGGCGGTTTGATACCAGGCGGCGACTTCGTTGGGAGTGCCGAGGGCGTGCAGGTTGAGCTGCTTGAGGTTGTCAGAGTATTGGACGTGCTCGGCGTCGGTCGGGGCGGGGAGGTCGGCAGAGAGTTGCTCCGCGGAGTAGCTGATTACCGTCTTACCGGGTTGAGCCGGCGGGGCCATCACGCGGGCGTCGAGTTGCACCGCGTTTTTCTTGAACGACATCACATCGCCGGCTGCACCATAAACCTGCCAGCCTTGGTCGAGGAGCAGTTTTTTCACCGCGGCGGCAGTTTCGTCCACTGGGGCGGTAGTTTCGAACGAGGCGACGCCGGGGAAGGCGTATTGGAATTTGGTGTCTGGTGGGACGGGGAGCTTGCTGAGGTTCACACTGCTGTGGTTTCGCAGACGCACGGAGACTTTGCCGGGCTCGCCACGGGGAAAGATGGACACGGAGATGTGATAGCCGTTTTTACCGTATTGGCCGCTGGCGGACGAATCGTAGATTTGCTGATCGGACAGCTCTTTCCACTTCAGGTCGAGTAGCGTGCGGCGCTGAAATTCAAACACGGCTTTGAGGTCGCCGGCGGCTTCGTAGTCGAGGCTGGCGACGACGCGCCGGCCAACTTCGCTTTGGCCAGGCATCAGGGGGAAAGTGGAGAGGTCGATGGCTTTCGCGGCCTCGGCGACGGTGGCGGGCTGACGGACTTCGTCGTCGATGGCGGGAGCGGGGACGGGGGACTCGGCGGTGGCAGTTTTGAGTGGTGCTTGCTTGGCCGCTGCGTTGAGAGGTGGAGTGGCTTCGGGTTGAGTTTCAGCGGAAACGGAGTGCGTGAGATCAGCGGCGGGCGTGACCAAATTCGTCGATGTTTGCGGATTAGTGATGGTGACGGGCGCGGGCTGGCCGCAGGCTGACATGAGCAATGTTAGGGCAAGGAATGAACAGCTACGCAAGCTCAGCGGCATCGAGGAGATTTTCATATTTGGTATTTGAGGTCCAATGGTGCGATTTGCGATGGGAAGGCGGAATGGAGTGGAGGGCGTGTTCGCGGCCGGACCCCTCGCTTGCGCGTCGGGCTTGTGTTGGGTCTCTCGCTTACGCGTCGGGTTCGTATTTAAATGCCAAACTGCCTGAGGACGAGGTCGTGGATGTCGGTGTCAGCCATCGGACGTTCGACGAACATGCCGCGTTGGGAGCTGAGGAGGACGCCGCGTTGGGCTTCACTGATGGCGGGAGCGCCGTGAGAG
>JANNTN010000192.1:0-4607 GCA_031394445.1 Anatilimnocola sp. | reverse complement strand
GCTCGCCCAGCACATCGGCCGGCTCAGCTACGGCCTCTATCTGTTCCACGGACCCATGCCGCTCTTCCTCGGCTTCGTCGTCGAACGCAAAGACTTCGCCGGTTTCGATTTCATAGACCCAGGCGTGCAGCTTGAGCTTGTTTTCGGCCAGGGCCACGGCGACTGCGGGGTGCGTTTGCAGATTTTCGATCTGCATGAGCACGTTCTCCTCGATCGCGGCGTCGAGCAACTCCGCACCGGAAAGCTGGTTGTATTTGGCGCGAATGATCCGGCGCGTGGCCTCGGCATGCTTCAGCCATTCCGCCACCGCCGGCATTTCAGCGACCGAATCCGGCTTCAGCACTCCCTTCATCGCTCCGCAGTGCGAATGGCCGCAGACAACGATGTCGCGAACGCCGAGCCCCATGATGGCGAATTCGATCGTCGCCACCTCGCCGCCGTTCGTCGCGCCGTAAGCCGGGATCATATTGCCCGCGTTTCGCAACACAAACAAATCGCCGGGATCGGTGTGGGTAATCAAGTTCGGGTCGATGCGCGAGTCGGAGCAGGTGATGAAGAGCGATTGTGGATCTTGACCCTTCGCCAGTTCCTCGAAGAACTCTCGCTGACGGCGGAATACATCGTGCTTGAATCGGTGAATGCCGGCGACAAGTTGTTGGACCACAGGGAAACAGGGAAAGAGGAAGGGGCAGGGGGACAAGAGGACGGGCAGAGGTCTGTTGTACCGTTATTTACCCGGTGGTGTAGCGCGTGGCAATTTGAGCAGCCACCATTTCAAGTCTTTCGATAGCGGCATCTGAAACCGCAGTGGCTGTTCGGTGATGGGGTGCAAAAAGGCGAGCGAGGCGGCGTGGAGGGCTTGGCGGGGCGCGCCGCTCTTATCCGGCAACGGCGGTTGGCCGACTTTGTGCGTGTACATTTTCTCGCCACACAGACGATGACCGATTTCGGAGAGGTGAATGCGAATTTGGTGCGTGCGGCCCGTTTCGAGGCGGCATTCAATAACGGTATAGTCAACGAGTTGATCGAGTGGGCGGATGTGGGTCACGGCGCGGCGGGCTTCGGGTGCATCAGGTTGTCCGCTGCCTCGCAGGCCGTCGCCGCGGTCGCGCACGAGCCAGGTGTCGATGGTTTGCTCGGAAACGTGGCCATAAGCGACGGCGACGTAAGCCCGCTGAATATCATGGCGAGCGAACATGCGGACCAGCTTCTGCTCGGCCGTGGGAGTCCGTGCGAAGACCATCAAGCCGCTTGTATCGCGATCGAGCCGGTGGACCGGGCGGATTTTCAGGCGAGGGTCTGGTGGCGACCGTCGCGTTCGGCGATTGGAACCGCCCATCCCTCGCTCGCGCTTCGTGTTAGTGCGGTCACCGGGCAACGAGATGCCCAGATGAGCGGCCAGTTGTTGTTGGATGAGTTCGTCGAGCGTACGTTGCAGTTGTTTGCGACGGACGGGCAGGTCGGTTTCTTCGCGGTGTCGTAGGGTTGTGACGCCGGCAGGCTTTTGCACGACCAGCAAATGCTCATCGACATAAACCAGTCGCACGTCGGCAGCCGTGGCGGGCGGGGCAACGGAGTGCTCTAAAACCTTGACGACATCGCCGGTACTTACCTTTCGTTCCGCATCCAGGCACAGGTTGCCGTTGACTTGGGTTCGTCGGCCCTCCACGAGCTTCCGCACCTGCGACCACGACTGCCCCTCACACAATCGCTTAAGCGCAGCGGCCAGTGTGTGGCCGTTGTGCTCAGCGGATAGATGAAAGGTCTGAGGGAACATTTAATAGCAACGGCGAATCTGACGAATCGATCGAAACCAAGGGAACTAGCCGCGGATGACACGGATCAACTGTTTGAGGAAATGTAGCCACAAAGAACACGAAAAGACACAAAAAATGGGTAATGCACGCTTTTTGGTTTTTGTGTCTTCTTGTGATTTTTGTGGCTATTTCTTGGCTTGTGGTTTCGCTTTCGCGTCGGCGAGAGCGGGAATGGCAGCGACAAGAAGAGGTGCAGCCGTTGGATTGGCTTGCAGGATGGGAAGTGTCGCGGCGATGGTTTTTTCGGCGAGGGGCAGGTAATCGGGTTTGGATTTTGCCTTCGCCAGATAGATCAAATTATGGGCGGACACCGAGTTGCCGGAAGGCTGCGCACCATCGACGAGTTCCTTTGCACGAGCCAGCAATGACTCGTGGTCGCTCGACGTGAAGAAAAATCCGCCCCCCGCGCTATCGTGGAACAGTTCGATTTGTTTGGCCGTCAGTTGATCGGCCTCATCGAGCCAACGCGGATTATTAGTAGCCTGATGCAGGCGAATCAAGCCGCTGACCAAAAACGCGTAGTCATTGAGGTAAGCGTTGAGCCGTCCTTCGCCGCCGGCATACGACCGCATCAGCCGGCCGTCGGCTGTGCGCAGCTTCGTTAGCACGAAATCAGCGGACTTCTCCGCTGCAGCCAAATAACGTGGTTCCTTAAAAATCCGACCGGCATCCGCCAGTCCGCCAATCATCAATCCGTTCTCCGCAGTAAGAATTTTCGTATCCGTCAGTGGCCTCTTACGCTGGTCGCGAATCACTAGCAGTTTCTTGCGCATCGGAGCCAGCTTGGCTTCGAGTTGTTCCTCCGAGAGCTTGTGCTCGGTCGCGATTTCACTCAGCGGCCGCACATACTGCAGGGCGTAGTAGTGCTCCTCAAAATTCGGCGTGCGATCCAGGCCATAGGCACTTGCAAAGAGCGAAAACTCATCGGCAGTGAGTGCTTTTTCGATTTCCTGCTTGTCCCAGCGATAAAACTTGCCTTCGACACCTTCCGAATCAGCGTCGAGCGCCGTGTAGAAGCCTCCGGAAGCATCCGTGAGTTCTCGCAGGACGAAATCGCAGAGGCTAGTCGCAACATTGCGAAACAATTCACGGTGGGCCGGCGCGAGCTGCGTGCGCTGGCCCCACCCTACGTCCGAAGCAGCGGCATACACACTGGCCAACTGCCCATTGTCGTACAACATCTTCTCAAAATGTGGAATTCGCCAATAGCGATCGACGCTATACCGGTGAAAGCCGCCCCCCAAATGGTCACGAATGCCGCCCAGCGCCATTTTTTCGAGCGTGGCAACCAGCATGTCGTTCGCGGACTTATCGCCGGCGCGTTTCACGCGGTCCAGCAGGAAAAACAGATTGCTCGGCTCCGGAAATTTTGGCCGCCGCCCATCCGGAGTGTAACCAAACCCGCCGTATTTCGGATCAAACTCATCGGCCAGTCCCGCCAGTGTCGCGGCTGGCAACGAATCGTCGAGCGGAACAGTCAGCGAACTGCGCCGCTTTTCCAACTCCGTCTTGGTGAACTTCACCACCGTCTGCGCATCGCCCCGAATCCGCTCGGGCTCTTTCGTCCAAAAATCCTGCACCTTCCGCGCAAGCTGATAAAAACCAGTGACCCCTTCGCGGTCGCCATCGCGCGCCGGAAAGTACGTGCCGCCGACAAATGGCTCCGCCTCGGGCGTCAAGAACATCGATAGTGGCCAGCCGCCACCGCGTCCGGTGCTCGCAAGCTGGTTATAAACTTGCAGCGCCGCCATGTAGATCGCATCGATATCGGGCCGCTCTTCGCGATCAACCTTGATGCACACGAAATGCTCGTTGAGATACTTGGCGATCTCCGCATCTTCAAAACTCTCCCGTTCCATCACATGGCACCAGTGACAACTGGAATAGCCAATCGAGAGAAAAATCACCTTCCCTTCCCGCTTCGCCTTTTCCAGCGCCTCCTTGCCCCACGGATACCAATCGACCGGGTTGTGTTGGTGCTGCTGCAGGTAGGGACTCGTCTCCTTCGCCAACCGGTTCGTTGCCTTCCCCGGCTCAGCGCCGCGACCCGTCTGGAGCACGGCCGATATCAGCACCATCCACAACATGCACTTTTTCATGAATCACTCTTCGGGCCGTAGTCAATCGTCACAAGGTCGCCACGCCATTCTCGCGTGTATTTAGCAGCTAGAACATGGCCCGCGAGTACTGCGGAAAGCTAAGTCCCCGGCCGCTCCCCATAATACTCCCGCAGCACGTTCATCCGCCAAACCTGATACCCCATCGCCAGTCCCGCCAGGCCCAGCGTCAGCTCGCCGAACACCGCATAGTGCAGAGGCACGGCCAGTTCAGGCCGCACGAGCAACAACACCAAATACGCCAACATGCTCAGCACCGTGGTAAACACCACCAGCCGCGTCATCGACGCCAACCCCGCCACGGCGATCAAAATGAAGTAGCCGGCGATAAAAACTCCGTGCCCGGGATCGACAATACTCAGCAGCCACGTCAACAACACCACATCCGCTGCCGCACACAACAATATCGGCGTCCGCCGCGGCCACTGCCGTTCCAGCAGCCATTGGCAACACAAACTCACGATCAACCAAATCGCCTGCACGCCGCAAAACCGCAAGTGATAGCCCACGTCCCGCTGCGTATGCACAACAAAGATCATTTGAGTTAGTAGCAACGACGCCCCCAGCCCAATCCAGTGCGCCGCCAGCACCGGTTTCCGCCGTATCCATCTCCGCAGCCGTTGCACCACGTTCGGCGCTCGCGCCAGCGGCGGCTCATGCCGCAAATATCGCT
>JANNTN010000037.1:0-3280 GCA_031394445.1 Anatilimnocola sp. | reverse complement strand
GCGGTGGCGCTGATCATCGAGCATGGTGATTATCCGGTGAACGAGTTTGGTCAAATTTTGTATCCGCGTTACGAGCTTTTTCAGCAGATCGTGGAGGTTTTTAAGAAAACGGGCAAAAGCGTCCCTATTTTCTGCGATAAGCACCTGTCGTATGACCACAAAAAGGCAGCGGAGATGGTGGCAACGGCGAAGCGAATGGGATTTGGGCTGATGGCGGGGTCGTCGTTGCCGGTAACGTGGCGGGTGCCGCAGGTGGAGTTGCCGTTGGAAACGCCGATTGAGGAAGCGGTGGTTTGTTTTGGGTATGACCGGAGCCATGCGGAGATTTATTTGTTTCACGCGCTGGAGTGCCTGCAATGCATGGTGGAACGTCGCAAGGGTGGTGAAACGGGGGTGAAATCGGTCGTTTGTCTCCAGGGGGAGGCGGTTTGGAAGGCGTGTGATGAGGGGCGGATCAGTTGGCCGCTGGTGGTGGAGGCGATTGGTCGGTCGCCGAGCGCGAATGTGGGGCCGATTCGGGAAAATGTGCTGAAGCCGGTGGCGATTCTCGTGGAGTACGCGGATGGGACGCGGGGAGCGGTGCTGAATTTGATCGAGGCAGTGTCGGACAATTGCTTTGCCGCACGGCTGAAGGGGCAAAAGGAGCCGGTCAGTTTCTATTTCGATTTACCGCTGCCGCCGGGGGCGCGGTTTTTTGATCCGCTGACGTGGCACATCGAACAGTTTTTTCACACGGGGAAGCCGTCGTATCCGGTGGAGCGGACATTGATGACGAGCACGGTGCTCGATTTGGCGCTGCATTCGTTGAAGGATGGCAGTCAGCCAGTTCAATCACCGGCACTCGATATTCGGTATCAGGCACCGGTTTCGAGTGGATTTTTTCGGGGGCCGCAGGCGGATCGGCATTGATTAGAGCCAGTCGAGGGCGATGTCGAGGCTGATGGCGGAGTGGGTAAGCGCGCCGGAACTGATGCGGTCGATGCCGGTGGCGGCGATGGCGGCGACGGTTTTTAGGTTGATGCCGCCGGAGGCTTCGAGTTCGGCGTTCGAGCCGGCGGCGCTACGGATTTCGACGGCCTGACGAAGCTGGTCGGGCGTCATGTTATCGAGCAGGACGATGTCGGGCTGTTCGGGAAGCACCTGACGGAGTTGGTCGAGGGAATCGACTTCGATTTCGACAAGCATGGCGGGATCGGGCGCGCCGCGGGGAGTTTCGCCCGCTAGTTGTTGGGCGAGAAAATTGCGGGCTTTGCGAACGGCTTGGGCGGGAGTGAAGGCGGATTGGCCCGATTGCTCGCTGCCGAGGGCGAGGTGGTTGTCTTTAATCAGGATCGCGTCGTAGAGGCCGGTGCGGTGGTTGCGGCCGCCGCCGCAGTGGACGGCGTATTTTTCGAGGCGACGCCAGCCGGGGGTGGTTTTGCGGGTGTCGTAAATGTGGGCCTTGGTGCCGGCGATGGCATCGACGTATTGCCGGGTGAGCGTGGCGATTCCGGAAAGGCGGCCTAGCAAGTTGAGGACGATCCGCTCGCTGGTTAGTAGGTCGCGGGCGCTGCCCGAGACGGTGGCGATGACCGCGCCGGGGGCGACTGCGTCGCCATCTTGAACCTGGACGTGGCATTCGGCTTCGATTTCCATTTCGTCGAAGATGACCGCAATGGCGGCGATTCCGGCGATGACGCCGGCCTGGCGGGCGACGACATTGGCCGAGGCGGTGGCTACTTCGGGGACGAGCGAAACGGTGGTCCAATCCTGACCACGGTCGAGGTCTTCGAGGACGGCTAGGCGAACGATCCGACGGAGATCCTCGGCTATTGGCGGCGACCAAGTGAGTTGAGTGAAATCGCGATTCATCGGCTGTCTGCGGAAGCTGGGAAGATTGGGTTGTGAAGTTTAGGGGTTTAGGTCGGGGTGGCGAAGCCTTTTTTTGGGGCGAGTCGAACCCTTAACTTCGGACACAAGTCATTATGGCAATTGGATTTGCGAGTTGATAGTTGGTTAAAAACATCGCGTTAATGTTTAGGAGTTTAGGGTTTTGGTAAGGGTTTGGGAAACGGTCGGTAAATGGACTATTGTATAGATGCGCGAAAGCAGCGGATTATTGGGCGGCAATCAGCCAGTTCTGGCATTCGGTTTGCTTGAGGGATGAGCTACTTCTTATGAAAGGGCACCCATGCTGGTTGTGGAGTTTGCTGCTGCGTTTGTGATCATTTTGGTCCTGGGTTATATCGTACCGGCGGGTAGGTATTACTACTGTTACCACGTGCGGCGCGGGCCGGAGAACGATGGGCTGCGGATTCAGTCGCGGAGGCCGCGGCCGGGACAAGTTTGGGAGGAAATCCGGCTGTCACTGGGTTCGATCGTGATCATTGCGGGCGTGGCGATGCTGCTGGTGGAGATGTATCGGGCTGGGTGGACGAGTTTGTACTGGCCGCTGACGGCGTATCCGCTGTGGTACTTTCCTTTGAGTGTTTTTTTGTGCGCGGTCGTGCATGACACGTTTTTCTACTGGTCGCATCGATTCATGCATTGGCGGCCGGTGTTTCCGTATTTTCATTTGGGGCACGATCACTTTGTGACGCCGACTCCGTAGGCGATTTATGCGTTCCAGCCGCTAGAGGCAGTGACGCAGGCCTTGGGGATCGTGCTGATCGTGGTCCTTCTGCCGCTGCATCCGCTGGCGCTGTTGTTGTTTTTGTGGTACGACACGGAGGTCAACACGGCGGGGCACACGGGCTACGAGGTCGTGCCCTCGAGCGTGTCGCGGCACTGGCTGTATCGGGGCTTTAACACGGTGCAGCATCACGACGCGCATCACACGAACACGCGCGTGAACTTTGGGTCGTTCTTCAACGTGTGGGATCGTTGGATGGGGACGTTCAGGAAGATGCGGAATTGAAGGGAGCGGCGGAGCAAAGTCACGAAACGAGTAGTTCGCCTGTCGCAGCAACCTGAAAACTTGATCGAATAGGTCGATCAGCGGATGACGGAGGGGGAGTTCGAAGCGGTCCGCACCTTAATGCAGCGTGATCTACCGTATGGCGAAGCGCGGAGACAGAAGCGGACGGCCAAACAGTTTGGTTTAGAATCGACATTTCGGCCACATGGCCGGCCGAGGATGAGGTGATATTGGACTTATCCTGAATGGCATCAAATTAAGCTCCAAGTGCTTGCGCCGCCAGTTGTTGCCGCAGCTCGGCGCGAGGCTTTTGCATGACGGGAAATTCTTTCGGGCGGCGTTTGCGGACGCGCGGTTCGAGGCGGCCGGGGCGGAGAGGAATGA
>JANNTN010000035.1:0-8840 GCA_031394445.1 Anatilimnocola sp. | reverse complement strand
TCATTCCTCTCCGCCCCGGCCGCCTCGAACCGCGCGTCCGCAAACGCCGCCCGAAAGAATTTCCCGTCATGCAAAAGCCTCGCGCCGAGCTGCGGCAACAACTGGCGGCGCAAGCACTTGGAGCTTAATTTGATGCCATTCCAGTCATTCGCCGTTAGCGGCTACACCAGGCGCATGATCTAGCGAGCCGCCAGCCGCCAAAAAATCTGACGCAAATCTGACACACCCCGGCCCATTTACACTCGATACAAGTCCTGTTCAAATTCGAGATTGGACATCGTGGACAGAGCCAAATTTGCTGGCGAATCCCGACTAACTGTCCACTAAACCAGTACAAGCGCGAGTGGCGGAATTGGCAGACGCGCCAGACTTAGGATCTGGTGTCGCAAGACGTGCAGGTTCAAGTCCTGTCTCGCGCACTGGTATATGGTTTGCGGTAGCCGAATTCGCGAGAATTCGCAGCCTCAAAAAAACCGTAGCTGAATTCGTGAGAATTCGGATCATGACTCAGGATGTGATTTTTCTCTTTTTCTCCCAGCGAGGGAATGCTGGGTTGGCATGGAAGCTGCCGCGCGGAAAAATGAATCCCCACCCGCATCTTGATGTTCTGGCAAGCGTCGGAATATCATAACGGGCGCTTATCCCAACCCAAACAAGTCCCGCCCCGACCGCTGACGGCTGCCCCTCACCTTGCCGCAGCGGTTACACTGACCCACCCAGGAATCTCGACAGGAGGGCCTGCCTATGTAGCTACACGTCGTTCTTGTTGGATGAATATTCTTGTTGAATGAATCACGAGCGTGGTCTTCGCCGCCGCTGGGATCGCGCTCACTCACAAATGCGGCACTCACGAATTTTCGCGGCTGTCGCGAAAAACACTCCTTTCATACGGAAGTACTGACATGAAGAAGCTGCTCTCTCTGGTTTGCGCTCTCGTCCTTGGCACTGTCGCCTTTGCCGCGGACAAGTTCCCCGACATCTCGCACGATGAGCTGAAGTCGGCCATCTCGACCAAGGCCGTTACGCTGCTCGACGTCAATGGTTCCACCACGTATGCCACGGGGCACATCCCCGGCGCAATCGACTTCACCAAGGCCAAGGCCGACATCGCCGGCAAGTTGCCGAAAGACAAGGGTGCTCTGATCGTTGCCTATTGCGCCAACGAAAATTGCTCGGCCTATCAACAAGGCGCCCAAGCCGCGAAGGATCTCGGCTACACCAACGTGAAGCATTACTCCAAGGGCATCATGGGCTGGAAAGATTCCGGCGAAAAAGTCGAGAAGTAAACTTGTCGCAAAATAAACTCGTTGAGAAGTAAATTCATTCGTAGCCGCATTCGTAAGAATGCGGAGACTCATTCACAACCACCGATGGACATGGCAATGCACGGCCAGACTCGCAGACGCCTTGATTTCAAAATCAACGCGGCACGCATGTCAATTCGCCGTGTGTGGCCGTGTTCATCGGTGGCTTTTTTTGTTTTGCTCGGCGTGCTAATGAGCTTCGCACATACTGCGCAAGCCGCCGATGCGCAGTTGGGCATCTATAACCCGCTACACGAATACGAAACGCGGCCCGTTGAAGACCGCTTCACGCGATTTTTGGCTGCCTGGGACGCGGGACAGAAACCCGATATCGATCTCAGCGGCGACTTGCCGTTGCTCCACAGCCTCCTCAAGGAGTTGGAGATTCCCGTCAGCTCGCAGATGCTGGTCTTCACCGCGACGAGTCTGCAAAAAGGTCTGATCTCGGCCCGCAATCCACGGGCACTCTATTTCAACGATGACACGTACATTGGCTTTGTGCCGCGTGGCCGGATCGAGGTCATTTCGCTCGACCCGAACCTCGGCGGCGTGTTTTACATCTTCGATCGGCTGCAGCCAGGCCGCCGGCCGGTCGCCCGCCGCTCGGGCGAGTGCATGAACTGCCACGCCCCGCGGTATATGGACAACATTCCCGGCCTCGTGGTCGAGTCGGTCATTCCCGGGCTCACCGGCGGCGGCGAGAGAGCCTTCAGACGGCAACAATCCGGCCACGCCATTCCGCTGGCCGACCGCTTTGGCGGCTGGCATCTCACCGGCACCGGCGATGCGATGCCGCACAACTGGAGCAACCAATTGCTGCTGCGGAAGAACGGCGAGGCGAGTGAAGTGCCCAATCCGCCCGGCGAACGCTGCGATCTGTCGCGCTATCCGTTGCCAACGAGCGACCTCCTCGCGCAACTTTTGCACGAACACCAAATTGGCTTTATCAACCGAGCAATGCAGGCCAGCTATCGTTACCGCGAGCTTGCGGCCGCGGGCACCATCGGTGAAACGACGCTGTCGGAGCTGGCGGAGCCGCTGACGCGTTATCTCTTGTTCGCCGAAGAAGCTCCGCTGTCGCCTGGCATGGTCGGCGAATCGCCCCTCGCGGCTGATTTCATCGCCGTCGGCAAGCGCGACTCGTCTGGTCGTTCGCTACGCGATCTCGACGCACAAACCCGCCTGCTGCGCCACCGCTGCAGCTACATGATCTACTCCCCCTCATTCACTGGCCTCCCCACCTCCCTCCGCCACCGCGTCCTCCGCGAACTTTCCACCGCCCTCGACGGCGGCAGCAGCGGAGCACATTTGCCAACCGACGAGCGCACCGCCATCCGACAGATTCTTACCGAAACGCTGCCAGAGTTTTCCAAATCCAGCGGCGGTTAACGCACAAAAAACTCCGGCGTCATCAATACCACTCCTTCGTCCTGCAAAATCTGTAACTGCTGCATGGCGTGGAGCACGGCACTCATCCGCTCCGGATCTAGCCCGCGCAGTTGCGGCAGTGCTGCTTCCAACAGGCTTGAACGCGATTTCGCCGCAGCGGCGGTATCAATCAGGCTGGCTTTGTCCTCGTCCTTCTCTCCGCTAGCGCTTTCCAACAACTGATCAAGAAAATTCTTCGGCTCCGGCACCACGCGCAGCTCATACTTCTCGATCTTCGCTTCACTGGCCGCGAATTTCACCGCATCGTCAAGCGTACCGATCTTATCGACGAGTCCCAACTCCAGCGCCTGCCGGCCCGTATAAACCCGGCCACCCGCCAAATCGTCGATGGGCTTCTTTAGCCGCTGGCCGCGAATCGTAGTCACATGCCCCTTGAAGATGCCGTAGATGTCATCCATCCAGGCTTGCAACTTCTGGCGTTCCTCGGTCGAAAAGATCCGCGAGGAGCTGAGCAGCGCCGCGTTCGCGCCGCGGTTATATTCCTTCCAAGTGATGCCGATCTTGTTCCACATTTCGGTCGTGGCCAATTTGCCGGCCACCACGCCGATCGAGCCGGTGATTGTGCTGTCGTCGGCAAAAATCGTGTCAGCTCCGCACGCGACGTAATACCCGCCGCTGCCGGCCACGTCCCCCATCGAGACCACCAGTGGCTTTTTGCTTTTCACTCGCTTCGTCGCATCGAGAATGATTTCGCTCGCCGTGGCCGAACCGCCTGGCGAGTTCACCCGCAGCACGACGGCTTTAATGCTGTCGTCAGACGCGGCTTTGTTGAGCGCGGCGCGAATTGGCGTGCTGGCCGCGACCGAACTGCCGGCATCAAAGGGGCTCGGTGTGTGAGAGCCGAGCATGATTGGCCCTTCGACATAGACAATCGCGACCGAATCCTGATGAACCGTGGCTTTTTTCCCGCCCAGCAATTCGGCATAGAAATTGAAAATGCCAAACGGCGAAGAGAGATCGATCGACTGTTGCGGCTTCTGGCCATATTTCGAGTCGAGCTTCACATTGCCGTCGAACCGCTGCTTCACGCCGGCTTCGAACTCCTGGCGATGTTGCACCGCGTCGATCAGCCCGGCCGCATGCGCCTGCTTCGCCCCATACGGCCCCTCGTCAATCCACTTTCGCACTTTTTCAGGTGCCACCCCGCGACCGCGCGCGATCAGCTTCACTGACGATTCGTACAAGCTGTCGAACAGCCAGTTGTGCATCTCGTCGGCTTCCTTGCTGGGCGACTCACGCATGAACATTTCGGCCGCGCTCTTGTAGGCCCCGCAGGTCAGAAAATCAGGAGTCGCGCCGATCTTATTGAGTAAGCCGCGAACGTGCAGACTCTCGCCCGACATCCCCGTCAGCCACAAATCTCCTGTCGGCACGAGGCTGACCTGCGTCGCTCCGCACAGCAAGGCATAGTGCGGCATCGACAACGAGTCGGCATGGGCATACACGTCTTTGCCCGAACTGCGCAGACCGGCAATCGCCTGCCGTAGTTCCTCGATCTGGGCTCGACCGATTGATAGTTCTCCGACCGTCAAAATGACCGCCTTCACTTTGGCATCGTCCGCCGCCCGCTTCATGCGCTGAACCAAATCCTTGAGCGCAACCATCTGTTCGGTGGCGAAGGGAAACATATCGTCAGTTGGCGTCTCGGTGAGCGCTCCCGACAATCGGAAAACAGCGACCACCGGCTTCGCCGCCTCCGCAGCCTTGGCCGCTTCGCCGCCCTTCAATTCTTGAGCCACTAGTTGGGCCCCACTCGACAATCCAATCGCCATCACCAACAAAAATTTCAAATAAACCGTTTTCATGAAAGAAGCTCCGTTGCTAAGTAGCAGTTGTCTGACGAAGAATTTGTTTTGTATTTCGTCGAATCGATGGATATCTTGCCCCATTTCTATCCCCCTCCTATCACCGATGCCGGTTCCATTCCACCGCCAAGGGCGTCCCCATCAACCGCGAAAAGGGAATCAACAACACGACACCCAGCACCACTTGAGCGAGCGAAACCTCCGAGCGCGGCAAGTAATTCAGCGCGGCGAGCATCAACCCGGCGACAATCACGATCCACAAACCACCCATCCCCCACATAAATCCCCTTGAAACGAGCCGCGCCCGATCCAACCCGCGTAGCACCCACACGGCCAAAATCGCTTTCATGCCGACGGCAATTACCATCAACCACACGGCAGCCGCACTTACCATGGCGGCTTGTTCTGGGTGAAAAGCCAGCCCCAGTCCCGCTCCCACGCCTCCCATAATCAAAAACACAAATCCGCCGGTGAACACACCGACCAGCCAGTCCCGCCCCGTCAGCGGCACCCAATAACTCTCCACCAGTTGCTTCCAGCTCAGCGTGAATAGCAACATGGCGGCCACCGGCGGCAAAATCAAAACCTTCCACAGCGGCACGCTCGCTCCCCACTCCCTCACGGTCTGCACGAAGCCCGGCCGAAACAAAATCAGCACCGCCAGCGGCAGCATCACCACCCATGTCGCCGCAGTGCTGAGCAAACCCATCCACAACTTGTCGCGCACCAGCGCCACGCTACTCAGCGGGCGCGTAAACAAGAAAGGGCCCTGCGGCGGCTTCGTTTCCAGTCCGTTGACGCTTCCCAAAATCCCTCCCGCCACGGTCGCCATGAGCAGCGGTAATCCAATCACGATCTGCGCCAGTTTCCAAGTCTGGTCAGAGTCATTCCAACTCGCGATCAATATGACCGGCATGAACAGCGTCATGCTTCCCACGAACACCGGCAAATACCAGCCAATCGACCGGCACTCGAACCACACCTGCGCCGCCGACGCCGAAGCAAACGGCCGCTCGCTCGGCTTTCGCCACGCTGCTAGCCGCGCCATCCAAAGATCCCACTGCTTCCAATCGTAAGCGTCACCGCGCCGCTTCATCGCCATACCGGAAAGCGCCGCCCTATACGCCACCGGCACGAAAGCCAAAAACGCGCTCGCCAGCCAGCCCGAATCCCGGCTAAACGAAAAATCCACCATTCCAGCCAACATCGCCGCTAAAAAAAGTGCAAATCCGCCAGCCGTGACCGCCAGCGTCGCCACCAGAGACATCCACGCCTGAGCGAACGGCGTCCAAGAAATGGCTTGAAACGCCGTCAAAAACAAAACCAGCGCCGCGGCTGGCCACCACACCGGGGCCACCACTCCCGTCGGCTGCAAAATCAGCCACGCGATCGCCAGCCAAATCGCGACGACGACGAAGCTTCCCACCACCATCGGCACCGCAACCAACTGCACCGTCCGAATCGGCAACACCAGCATGTGCGAAGGCGGCGTCGTTTCACCCGCATTGACCCGAGCCAGGCTGAACGCCGTCAGCACGATCACGATCACGAGCACGCACGGCACGCCCAAATACATCCCCAGCCCCAGCGTCCCCCGCTCACCATAGTGCGCTTGTACATAAGGCGTGAGCAAATGGCTTAATGCGATCGCCATCAACAAATACGCTCCGGCACCCAACAGCACCCACCGGCTGCGCCACCCGATTTGCCACAAAATCGCCTGCGTCGGAGTCATCTGCGTCGAGATCATCATGGCGTCGCCTCCTCGCGCGTTCCCGCGGTAGCGCCCACCCGCGCAATAAAAATCTCATCGAGCGACAGCACCTTGTGCTCGACGACCTCTCCCCCCATCGCCAAGACCGCCATCGTCACCGCTTCCAACCGGCCACAAGCCACCGCCCCCCACTCGCGCCCCTGCCCCTTCCATTGCAGCACGTTGTCGATTGCCGGAGGCACCGTTCGCTCCTCTTCAAAGCGCACGGCCAAGCGATGATGGGTTTGTTTGATGTCGTCCAGCTCGCCGGTGAACACAATCTGGCCTCCTTTCAACATCGCCACGCGGTCGGATATCTGCTCGACCTCGTCCAGCAGGTGCGACGAAAACAAAACCGTCCGCCCCTCGTCCGCGATCGTCCGCACAATCGCACCCAAGATGTCGCGGCGAACGATGGGGTCCAATCCGCTCGACGGTTCATCGAGCACCAAGAGTTCGGGACGATAAGCGAGCGCCACGAGCAATCCCGCCCGCGCCTTCTGTCCCTTCGACAGCGTTTTCACTTTCGCAGCGGGGTCGAGAGCAAATTGCCGCCGCAACTCTTGCGCATAATCCTCATCCCACGTCGGATAAAACGCCCGCATGTAGCGAATCAACTCGTCCACGCGCATCCACCCGGGCAAATCACCCTCTTCCGACAGATAACCGATCCGCGACAAAACCCCCACCGGATCCTTCACGGGATTCCGGTCGAAAACCCGCACCGCTCCCGCCTGTGCCTTGAGCAGCCCCAGCACGTGCCGAATCAGCGTCGTCTTCCCCGCGCCATTGGCCCCCACCAGGCCAAACACAATCCCCCGCGGCACTTCCAGGCTCACATTATCGAGCGCACATTTCGCTCCAAATCGCCGTGACAGCCCCTCGATCTCGATCACGTTTTCGTCTGCCGTTGTATCACGATCGTTCATGTTCATTTCTCCTTCCCGCGCGCAGCTATACCACTCGTTGCCTGCATTGCCTCGTCTCGCTCCCGAAGAATCTCGATGAGCGGCTCGACGTTAATATTCATCTGCCGGGCCTCGGCCAGCAGCGCATCCACGCGCTCGGTGATGATCCGCACCCGCTCGCGGCGAGCCAACGGCGACGCCGCATCGGAAACGTAGGTCCCCGCCGTCCGCCGCTTCTCGACCACGCCGGCCAATTCCAATTCGCGGTAGGCCCGCGCCACCGTATTCGGATTCACGAGCAGTTGCTCGGCCAGCGTCCGAATCGGCGGCAACTCTGCACCCGACTCCAATCGCCCCGACGCCACCAGATATTTCACCTGGTTGACGATCTGCAAATAGATCGGCACGCCGTCGTGAGAGGAAATGTGAATTTGCACAACAATTCGACCGGCCACGAGCGAAGCAACTTGTATTAACATAATAATACAATCGAAGGCGGCGGCGTCAAGGCTTGCGCAACTTTTTTACTCGCTGCCTTCGATCCCCTATTGATCGAGCTTCGCGGCGTACGCAAATTTCAGCAGCGTCAACCAACACGATTCGCCTGATCCCTCTTCCGTGAAAATCAGTGTTTCATCCGTGGCTGCTACTTTCTTCTTTCGTGTCTTTCGTGGTTTCCTCGTATCTTGGTTTCGGCTTCGCCGGGCTTCGACCTCAGGTCACCAGCAGTTTCAAGCGTCGATTTATTTCGATAACACCTGCCGGTTTTAGCGACAGCTCGCGAATTGAACCCGGTCGCTTATTTGCACATCGGCGAAACCTGTTACGATCAATGGATCGGCCGCGCAATGCTCATTGCCGGCTGTCAGTACACACTGCATTCTCAGGAGTTGGAGCCATGCAGAATCTCTCGCTCGCTCGTCGCCAGTTCCTCGCCGCATCTTCTTCGCTGGCTGCTTCCGCCTGGCTCGCTCACAGCAGCCACGCCCAAGAAAAATCGACCACGACATCTGCCGACGCCAAGCAATACGAAGCCACCGTCGCCACAGCCATCGACTTCCTCCGTGTCAAAGGACAAGCCACCGACGGCTCCTTCAGCAAGCAAGTCGGCATTGGCGTCACCGCTCTCGCCGTGACCGGCTTATTGCGACACGGCCGCTCCCCCGACGACCCCACGGTGGCCAGCGCCCTGAAATTCATTCTCGAAAACGTCCAGCCCACCGGCGGCATCCATCTGCCCAACGGCCGTCTCGCGACCTACGAGACCTGCGTCGCGGTCGTCTGCCTCGAAGCAGCCAATCGCGACCACCGCTACGACGAAATTCTCAAGAAGGCCGACAAGTTTTTGAAGGAACTCCCCTTCGACGCCGCCGAAGGCCACGACCCCACCAGTTTCTATTTCGGCGGAGCCGGCTATGGTGGCCCAGGACGGCCTGATCTTTCCAACACGGCTTACCTGATCGACGCCCTCAAATCGACAGGCAACGATGCCGATTCCGAAGCCATCAAAAACGCTCTCGTCTTCGTCAACCGCTGCCAAAACCTCGAATCCGGCCACAACGACACCCCCTTCGCCAACAAGATCAACGACGGCGGCTTCTACTACACGCCGATTCCGGGC
>JANNTN010000031.1:0-8237 GCA_031394445.1 Anatilimnocola sp. | reverse complement strand
AAAAGCGCTGCGAACAGCTCGCTGCCCAGATAACGTCAGGATTTTCCGAGTGGAGTAATGTCGCCGTTAGAGCACCGGATGATGCCGAAAAACAGATTGGACGCGGAAAGTTGTCCGGTAGTTGAGTTCGCCGGTGCATGGCCGACCAATTTTGGACAGGGTTACGGAATCAATCAGATCTCAGATTTCTAGGCGGTGACGCATGGCTCAAACGCACATTGAAAGCAATGGATTTGTCGCTAATCGTGTCGTGGCCGGCACTTGGACGCTTCAGACAATTCCCGCCGACGCTGTCGGGCTGACACGTAACATCGAGGTTTATAGGGCCGATCGCTCCGCCGACTTTGTGACCTTTAAGCACCACGGCGACGCGAACACGTTTTGTCCGCCGGTTTGGTAAGACCTGGGAATTGGCAGCGGCGCGTGCGGTCTGGGTTGTCGTTTTTGCTTTTTGATTCTTACTTTTCACTCGATGCGAGACACATCGCGGCATCTCCTATATGAAAATGTTGAGCGGTTTTGGAGCGCGATGAGAAAATGGCTGGTCGATCCGGGCCGCCGGAGGCAACACACGCTTGGCCTTGGCATCGATCGCTCCGACTCACTGCTTTATGAAGGCGTCACCCACCACGCGCAAAACCTGATTCCCATGTTCGCCGATCCGGACATGAATCCGAACCAGAATTACTTAATCTTGCTAACCAAAAGCAAAAACGTGCAGTACCTGGAGGGCCTACCGACGACCAACGTAGCAGTCACCTTTTCGCTCAATCCCGAGCCGATCGCCGATCTTTGGGAGGGCAAGTGGCCGGATACCCTAGAGCGCATTACTCCGTCAATCTCCGATCGCTTCGACGCATGCCTCAGGGCCCAACAAATGGGCTTCGAGGTACGCTGGCGCATAGATCCGATTCTTTATCCGCCGGGCTGGGAACGCGATTACGAGGATTTCTTCCGAGAGGCCAAGGCGCTCGGATTGAACCCGCGGTATGTCACCCTCGGGACTTATCGCGAGAAAAACGCACAGCTTGACCTGTGGCGCGAAAAATGGGGATTGCCGGCGGCGGAATGGGAGCCGGACGAGTTGGTCAAAGTTGGAACACACTATCACGTGCCGGCCGATTGCAGGATCAAGGTCTACCGCACTGTTGCGGCAATTTCCCGAAAATACAGTCGAGTAAGCCTTTGCAAGGAAACGCACGATGTACGGAAGGCACTTCAGCTCTGCAATGCGGACTGCAATTGCCTGATGTAAACCGCCCCGGGCCAAAACGGTGGTCGCCTGGGAACTGGGCGGGTCGCCGGTGAGCCAGATCCATCGTCCGCGACGGATCATTGTTCGCCCGGTCATATTCCAGCTTTTATGCAGGCCCGCCCGGCGAATCCACATGAAGCCGACCTGCTCGTCCAGCCGCTTGGTCGTTTCGGGCTGGGTATGTTCGAGCATCCCCACGGCTCGCTGCCAGCGCCAAATCGGAGGGCAAACAGGGTTCGCACCGGCGTATTCGAGCATGATAACAGTGCGGGAACGGCACCCAGCGTGATCTGGAACTCTTTGTAGTCGCCGCGGTCAGCCGGTTGTAGCCGGACGTACACGAATCGCTGCGGATCACTGAACGACCCGTCGACATTGCGTTACGCGTAGCTGCTCCCTTCCTCCGTGAATAGCTCCAGCGTGTTGTTGCCGGCGCCTATGTTCTGTGTCGGCAGGATCTTGTAGGCAATCGGATTGACTTCCGCCTCGCCTCCCGAGATCGACGACTGCGAATGCTGGTCTTTGGGTCGCTTCGAGTTGTAAAGTTCAAAATCGAAGCCGGCGAGGACACCAGTCGTCTGCTTGACGATGATCTTGGTGATCTTTCGCGATGCGGGACGGATCGCCACGTGGTTCTCTTCGCCGGGATTGGCGTACACTTCAATCGTCTTTTCGTGCGGCACCATGCCTACCTCGCGACTTTACGAAGATTCGTCCAGATCGTGATTCACGGCATCGGCTTGCTCAGGGAACGGCTGGTCGGTTTTTTGCTTTAGAAACATGAAGCAATCGCCGTCCGCTTCGAACGCATTTCGCAGACCGTCCTCCAGCTCGGGCAGGTCCTGCTTGCCGTACCGCTCGGCGAACTTGTCGCCGTTGGCGTAGAGCTGCAGCAGCACGCGACCCTTGCGGTCCATCCCCTTGATCATGTCGGGCAGATACTTATCCACCAGCGTGTCGTCACGCTTGGCTTTGAGCATCGAGCCGATCATGGCCGTATCGAAGACTTCCTTCTGCCCCGTGGACACAGCCTGCTGGATCGCCTGCTGGTCGAGGGCCGCTGGTGTCGCACTGGCCCGTGGGTCGTAGACGCTGCGGTCGGTGTTGGAGGCCGACATCTCAGGAATCTGCTGCGTTTGCTCCTGGGGGGCCATCGACGGGACGTCGGCCCCCATCATGTTGTAGCCCTCGTACGACGGCTCGGGGAAGGACGGTGCCGACGGCCCGCCCTGCGACAGATACGGGTTGGCGTATTTGACGCGGACCCGGAAAGTGCGCTTGGCCTCGGCCTGCTTGAGCATGTGCCGGGCGACGTTCTCGCGGAAGCCGTGATCTTTCACCAGGTGGACTAACGCCCCCAGCGGGCTGATCGGCGGATCGCTGTTGATGAACACTTCGGTGCCGTCGTGAATCAGCTTCAGGCCGGCCGTCTTGATCTGGATCGCCAGCTCGGCGTCCACCAGGTTGCCTGGCCGGATCGGCGGGGTCTCGCTGCCAGACGAACTACCAACACAGCACGGCCCGCCGTCCGACGTAGCATCCGACCCCGACATCTTGGCCGTGATTTTCTTGTAGCCCTTGGGCACGTACAGATCGCCACGGAGCGACCGCAGGTCCGTGCCGTCCTTGGCGTCAATATGGATTCGCTGCCCGTCCTGCCATTCGTTGTAAGCGTAGGGATCGCTCTCGTAGGGACGGTAGCCATAGAGCCCGCTGTTGCGGTGGCCGTTGTTTTCGCAGTAGGTCGAGAAGTCGACTTCGTAGCTCTTGGTGCCTTCCGCCTCGCCCAGGCTTTTAGTCACCTTGAACGGCAGCGTGCCGTTGCCGCGCGGCCCGACGAGCACGTAGCGCGATTTGCCGGTTTCGAGACTGCCGGCTTCGGTTAGACCTTCGTACCACTCATCGTATTCCTTGCCCTCGATCCGGCCGCTGGCCCAGACTTCGCTGGGGTGGATGTTGAGCCAGTTCTTCTCGTCGCTGATCCGGATCACCGTGCAGAACTGCTTGCGGCCGTTGGGGCCGTGCGGGTGGATCACCACCAGGCACTTCTCGAAGTCGCCCGGCTTGGTCAGCATCCAGTACAGACCGGTCTCGGTCGGATTGAACAACCGCATCTCGGTCTGGACGTTGTACGGGATCGAGACTTCGTCATCGTCGCGATCGTCGTTGATCAGGACTTTCTCTTTGAGCAGCTTCTCCTGGTCCTCTTCGGTCAGACCTTTGGGCACGCCTTCGACACGCGACGCCTCGTAGCTGATGATCTTGATCTTCTGCTTGAGGGCTGCCTCTTTGAGCAGCGAGCCCGTGCTGTGCTGTGGCCGGGGCTGATCGAGGATGCTGCGGGTCCGCTCTCGCATCCCAGCAGTCTTGATCGCGTCGTGGATCACGTCGAAGCCGTGGAAGTGGTCGATGATCGCACCGACCTCGGGGAAGCGCTCGCAGTGAGCGACCAGGGCTTCGAGCGCGCCCAGGCTGGCGTTCTTGACGAAGTCACCGAAGTTGAGCCGCTCGCGGCAGTGCTGCTCCAGCTCCGTCAGATCGCGCTCGAAGGCACCGTCGATTACCAAAGAGGCGTATTTGATGGCGAAGGGATTCGGCTGTTTGGTGAACGGTGCATCGCTTCGTACGGCGATGCGCGTCAGGATGGCGAGCGGCAGCGAGCCGGCCTGACGCGCATCACTGAATGAGTCGAGTCGCTGTTAGCCAACAGCCTCCACAGCAACATGGCCACCACGGCGCGGTATATCTCGCATCTCGCGCCGTCCGCCGTGGTCAAGGCGATGCAAGCCCGCGAATGGGCGTTGTAGGCGGCTTGCAGCGGGCATCTAGCGGCCGAGGGAGACTTCCCGGCCGTTTCATGCGCTGACGGCCTGCGCGGATAGAGCGCGGTTAAGGCCTAAGGTCTGGGGGGTAGCTTATGATTCTCTCGCCGAGCTGGATGACTACGGCAATGACTTTGCGACAAATGATTCGGGATCGACACGCAAAGAATCGCGCGAAAACAGAATCGCTGCAATCTTAAGGGGGCAAAAGGGTGGCAGCGGTGGACCAACAAAGCCAATCCTGATACAATCTGAACCCAACGTCGGGCAGGTGAAAATCTTCGGAGATTATCGACAAAAACCACGTAAAGTAGACAAAAGCCGGAGTGGCGGAATGGCAGACGCGCTGGATTCAAAATCCAGTACACGCAAGTGTGTGTGGGTTCAAGTCCCTCCTCCGGTACTCTTCTTTAGCGGCGAACCAGCTCAGACGCTGGAAGAGCCGCTGGCGGCAACCCGGCCGGCTTATTCTTTCAGCAGCTTGCCGATCATATCCTCCAGCGAGGTTCCGCCGCCGATCGAATCGAACACGGCGTCGCTTAGCGTCTCGCGGTCGTGCTTGGCCAGCTTCTCTAAAATGATCTGGATTTCCGCGTCGGAATAATCCTTGTCTTTGAGCCATTCGCGGAGCATCGCGTTCGTATCCGGGGCGGCCATAAATTTTCCTTCCTGGGCCTGTCTCTAATCTACTCGTCTTCACTCTACTCGCCAGCCGCAAATCCGTCACCATATTTCAGCCGGCTCGCGGGCAAAACTCGCCGCCCCCGCTCGCACAACCGCACCCTGCCAGTCGGCATTAACAAATGCGAAGTGGCAAGCGAAAAAAACGCTCGCCAGCCGATTGTTCCCCACCGACCACTGACAAACGGCACACAACCGCGCCTCGCCGACGAATCGCCACAACGCGACTCACGCGTCCAATCTGCACACACCGTCGAGTTTGCCACTGCTTGCAGGTGCTATCACTCGCTGGCCGATGCTGTCTTTTATCCTACCCTCCTCGAAAGACGCTCCGCCATGCCTTCCACCAAGCGTACAGATCCGGACGCCAAAAGCCGCACATCCCGCAAATCCGGATCGCTGCAAACGCCTCTGGAAACTTACCTGCGTGAGATCAACGAGACGGCCCTCCTCACGGCTCGTGACGAACAGGAACTGGCCCACCTCATCGCCCTGGGGGACGTCCGCGCTCGCGACCGCATGGTCCGGGCCAACCTCCGGCTCGTCGTCAACATCGCCCGCGGCTACACCGGCAAGGGCCTCGCCCTCCAAGACCTGATCGAAGAGGGCAACCTCGGCCTGCTCCGCGCGGTCGAAGGCTTTGACCCCGCCGTCGGCACCAGATTCAGCACCTACGCCAGCTACTGGATCAAGCAATCGATCAAGCGGGCCCTCATCAACAGCGCCAAGACCATCCGCATCCCGGCTTACATGGTCGAGCTGCTCAGCAAGTGGCGGAGGGCATCGGCCCGGCTGACCGAAGAGCTCGGCCGCACGCCAACGCCAGAAGAAGTCGGCCGCGTCCTCGGCCTGCAAAAGAAGAAGCTCCCGATCATCAAAAAAGCCATCCGCATCTACAACAGCACGCCGCAAACCGACCAATCCGAAACCGGCTGGTCGCTCGGTGAGATCGTGATGGACGAGCGCCTGAAAACACCCGAAGACGAGCTCGTCGAGCACGACGTGCTGAAGAGTGTGATGGAAATGATGCACGTCATGGACGAACGAGAAGCCACCGTCCTCCGCATGCGGTTCGGCCTCGGCGAACATCAACCCCACACGCTGAAAGAAATCGGCGAAACCCTCGGCCTCACCCGCGAACGCGTCCGCCAGATCGAAACCGAAGCCCTCGCCAAACTCGCCGACGGCCTCAAAGACCCCCGCGAACGCCTCATGGACCTCGAAGACTCGCTGCAGGTTTAGTTCGCGGTCCGGTGACGAAAGGGCAAAGCTCCTGCCAAGCCGCTACGCTAGACGCTATCAGCGAACAGCGATTTGCCATTGATGGCCGGCTTTCGTTTTCGCTTGCTGATCTTCGTAGCACCAGAATTCTTATCCGCCAGCCGTTTGCCATTGGCCGTCGTGGGGGCACTCATCGTAGGCTCAGGGGCACCATTCAAAGGAGCACCGGGTTCGATATCAGCCAGCCGCTCGTTGCCGCGCTTCACATAGTCGGGCGAAAGATCGAATCCGAGGAATCGGCGATGAAGTTTCTTGGCGACGGCTAATGTGCTGGCGCTACCACTGAACGGATCGAGCACGACCTCGTTTTCGTGCGAGCACAGCCGAATGATCCGACCCAGAAGTTGCTCTGGCATCTGACAGCCATGAAAGCCCGCACGTTCCTTAAATGTGCCTGCGACACGCGGGAAGTACCACGTGTCTTCCTTAGCGGAAAAACGACCTTCAAGGTCTTGCGGCCGCAAAATCCACGTGTCATCGGGCAATCTGCCGTTGGGATTACTTCGCGCATCCCCATAAACGAGCATTCTGGCCGACGGAATCCGATTCTCCAGCTCATTCGCCCGAAACGTAAACTGCTTCGGGTCTTTCACAAAGTGAAACAGATGCGCGTGCGAGCGGCTGAACTTCGTTTTGCAGTTCACGCCGAACGTGTAGTACCAGATGACCCAACTGCGGGTATGAAAGCCGAGCTTTTGGGATTCGATTTTTAGTTCAGCGGCGTATTCGTCACCGATCGCCAGCCAAAAAGTGCCATCAGGCTTAAGAACACGGTGAACCGCCCCGATCCAGTCGCGCGACCAGCCGAGATAGTGCTCGTATTCCTTTTTGTCCTGATAGACGTCGTAGTCGTAGCCGATGTTGAACGGCGGATCGGCAAACACCAGATCGACAGACCCGGCCGGCAGCGCGTTCATACCAGCGATGCAGTCGCCGTGATGGATTTTGCCAAGAGCCGATTCAGGCACACCGACGGAGGCGGATTCAGTCCGTGCAGACGACGAGAGAACTTGCTTCTTACCAGCCATGCGAATCGTCCTTGAAGGGCGAGGGGATGGCGCGAGTATATCAAATGTTCACAGCTCCAGGTTGGCTTCCGTTAACTTTGAACTTGAAACATGAAACCTGGAACTTGAAACCCTGTCTGCTATTCATCTTCCAACAGCGGAAATCCCCCATACACCGGCGGATACGAGTGAAACCGCGGCGTTTCCAGCGGCCGCGGCATGAACGCATCTTCTTGCCAGCCGTCATCAAAGACCGACCCCGCCGCGATCTCCTCTTCGTCGTTCCGAAAAGGATCGCTCTTGAAAGAGTCGCTGTCTTGAAAGGCAACACCGTCGAACGGATCGCTGTGCTCTAAATCTAGCGGAGCAACGCCGCGCCCCTCCAGCTTCCGCATCAGCGCCGCAATATACGGATCAGCCCACGGCAACAGCTCCCGCGGCCCACCGCCACGGCGGGCGAGCCAATCGTCCTGCGAGGGGACTTCAATCACTTGGCAGCGGATGCGACTGGGCATGGTTCAGGTCTTTCGTCAGCGACTTGAAGGAAACGAACCAAAATTCACATTGATTCGCGGCTCACACTCAAGCAAGTTCGGTGCCACAGGAATAACCAGCCCCCGCCGCGGAACCGAAATTCAGCCCTAAGTACCGGCCAAACAACGCTTTAGACACCGCCGCACGATTTTGGTTCCCAGTTTCCCCGCGAAAAAAGCACCTCCCAGCCCTGCATTTCTTTCAAACACCTTTTCAACCTAGCAACCACTTTCAAGCCTGACAGCAATTTTGCTGGCCCCATGCCGACCAACCTCTAGTTCCCACGCTCTGCGTGGGAACTCACTTCCTCGACGCTCTGCCTCGTTCTCCCCGCCTCTCCCAACACCCAGTCGTGTTTCCCACCGCAGAATTCGTAAGAATTCGGTTCGCAGGTTATGCTCCAACATCTCGCCCGTGCCGAACGACTAAACCCTCGCAGCAGTCGTCGCACGCGTTAATTCCCAGCAGCCGCAACGCGGCGACCCTTCGTTAGGGAGGAGAAAAGGGGACATTCTAGAATGGCATCAAATTAAGCTCCAAGTGCTTGCGCCGCCAGTTGTTGCCGCAGCTCGGCGCGAGGCTTTTGCATGACGGGAAATTCTTTCGGGCGGCGTTTGCGGACGCGCGGTTCGAGGCGGCCGGGGCGGAGAGGAATGA
>JANNTN010000880.1:0-3580 GCA_031394445.1 Anatilimnocola sp. | reverse complement strand
GCGGACGGCACCTACAAGTTCATCAATCTGCGGCCCGGCACGTATCGCCTGCACGAGATTCAGCCGAGCGACTATTTCGACGGCTGCGAGCACGCGGGTTCGCTGGGCGGCGACGATTCGGCCAACGACGACATCACGAGCATCGTGACGAAGTCGGGCGATAACGGCATTAACTACAACTTTGGCGAAGTGCCACCGGCAGAGCTTTCGGGCTATGTCTTCCGCGATGGCGCGCCGATCGTCACGACCGACGGGCTGATTCCCGGCAACTTGTACGAAATTCGCGACGGGTTGCTGACGCAGGACGATCTGCGGCTCGGTGGCGTGCATCTCGAACTGCGCTACACGCTGACGGGCGAACTTGTCCTCGGCGAAGACCTGTTGCCCGGCACGTATCCGTCGGGGCCTGTCCGCACCGTGACCGATTCGTCCGGCTACTATCATTTTGGCGGCCTGCGGCAGGGAAATTACTCGATCTTTGAGACGCAGCCCACGGGCTATGCCGACAGCCGCGATACGGCCGGCACGACGAACGGCCTGGCCGTGAATATCGGCACGTTTGTCAACCCGCTGATGGTGCTGACGTTTGCCGGGGAAGGCGTGGCCTTCAAGAACGACGCGATCTTGCAGGTTCCGCTGGCGACGGGCCAGCATTCGCAGCTCAACAACTTCAGCGAAGTGCAAGTGGTGACGTCGCTCATTCCCGATCCGCCACCACAGACCCCGCCGCCGCCGCCGCCGCCCCCCGCATTCCTGTTGCAGATTTTGCCGCCCCCTCCGCCACCGGATGTGTTTATTCCGGCGATACCAGCGACGATTGTGACGGGTGGTGGCGCGGAATTCACGTGGCACTTGAGCGTGGTTGATGCCGGGTTGCCGCGCGTGGCCCGCCGCAGCACGCGGACGACCGATGGCCTGGCGTTTCGCAAGGCGTTGTGGATCGAACGCACCGAGTGGGATGCAGAACGGCTGCGCGACGGTGTGTGGATGGTGCATGGCTCGACCGAAGCTGGGCCGCTGGCCGCGTTTGGCCTGAACGATGCGATTCCAGTGACGGGCGATTTCAACGGCGACGGACGCGACGAGATTGCCATCTTCTTCAAGGGGGAATGGTTTATCGATCTCAACGGCAACGGCCAGTGGGATGCCCAGGACCTGTGGGCCAAGCTCGGCACCGAGCAGGACCGGCCCGTCACCGGCGATTGGGACGGCGACGGTAAGGACGATATTGGCATCTACGGCCCCAAATGGCCCGGCGACGACGTTCACATCGAGCACGATCCCGGTTTGCCCGATCAAGACAATCAACTGCTGTTTAAGCCGCGGGCTAAAAACGTGCCGCCGAATCCCGAGCAAGCCACCGACGGCGAGCGCCTGATGCGGCTGACGTCGCAGGGCAAGGAACGGGCTGACTTGATCGATCACGTGTTTGAATTTGGCGGGCACAACGATGTTCCGATTGCCGGTGATTGGAACGGCGACGGCATTCGCTCGATCGGCGTCTTCCGCGACGGCAAGTGGCATTTTGACATGGACGGCGACGGCCGCTGGTCGGACGGCGACAAGACAGCCGTGTTCGGCGAGAAGGGTGACCTACCCGTCGTGGGCGATTTCAACGGCGACGGCATCGAGGAGATCGCCATCTTCCGCAGCGGGAAGTGGATCATCGACAGCAACGGCAACCGCGAGATCGACTCGTCCGATCAAGTTGTGCAATTCGGCCAAGCTGGCGACAAACCCGTCGCCGGCGACTTCAACGGCGACGGCGTGGACGAGCCCGCGGTTTATCGACCGAACTCGAAGTAGGCGACTTTGGGTGAGCAGGCCCTAAGTGGGTGGTTTTATGTGGGATTACGTCTGGGGCGAGCAGGGGGCGTGCTGCGCCTTTGCTTGAAACACTAGCTATTGAATAGCTGAAAAAGTCTGTTTTTTGTGCGGCTTTGAGCGAGTTTCGGCCATGGCTACGGATCGACTGAGAATTCGGTGAGCACCACCCCTTTGGGGATTGTTGTTTGCGAGTGCTGGGCGGGGTGAGCAGGGGGGCAGAAAGAGCGGGTTGAGGCTCCCAACTACGGGTTAATGAACCTGATGCTCGATTGGAAATGACGCGTGTGGACGTTCTGAGTCTGAAAGACATGGGCGCGACATGGACAGAGTGGCAGTTCAAGCAGATTTATTCGGGCGCGAGCAAATAGTGTGCAAAATTATAGTACTCCGCCAAAAGGGCGAGGGAGAGCGATGACGACAAGATTCAACGTGACGGCATTGAGCGAGCTCGATAGACTTACGGTATCTAGGATTGGATAGAACACATGGCGAGCGAGATTGGATCGCCCTACCCGTTGGACCGCTATAAATATGATTCGAAGCAGAATCGAAATCGCCAAGGTATGGAATTTCGCTGATCCACGCGAAGTGCCAGCGTACAGCGTGGCCGAAGCAGCGCACTATCTATGCATGCCCAAGCAGACGGTTCGGGCGTGGGTAAAAGGAACGAGTTACACCCACAAGGGCTCTCGGCGGGCATTTAAGCAGGTGATCCAGTTGCCGGTTCCCGACACGCTCTTGTTGTCATTTTTCAATCTGGCCGAGGTTCATGTCTTGCGGGCATTGAGAACGCGCCACGCCATCAAGTTGCCATTAATTCGCAAGGCGCTTGATTTTGTTCAACAGAAGTTTGGGTGGGAGCGGCCGTTGCTGCAGCAGGAGTTTAAGACGGACGGCGTGCGGTTGTTTGTCGAGCATTTAGACCGGTTGGTTGACGCTTCTGACGCTGGCCAACTCATGATTCGAGATGTGATGGTCCATCTTGAACGGCTGGAGTGGGAAAACAACTTGGTTGCTCGGCTTTATCCGTTTACCAGGCCGGACCCTTCCAATGCTCCCAAGAGCGTAATCATCGACCCGAGGCAGTCATTTGGCCGGCCCATTCTGACAGATTCTCGCATCACCACCGCTGTCATTGCAGAACGGTACAAGGCTGGTGAATCCATCGATTCGCTGGCGGATGACTACGGGTGCAGTCACCAAGAAATTGAAGAAGGCATCCGCTGTGAACTCCGCCTCAGCATCGCTGCGTGACGGCGTATTATTTCTCGACAGATGCTTGGGCAGAAAAGTAGTGGCAGAAGCGCTGCGCGCGGCTGGAAGAACCGTGGAACTGATGGAAGATCATTTTGAGAAGGACACCGAGGATACGGTGTGGGTGCCGGAGGTTGGCAAGCGGCGGTGGATTATCCTCACCAAGGACAAGGCCTTGCGCAATAACAGCCTGGAGCTGGTCGCGCTGCTGAAGTCAGATACACACTCGTTCATTCTCACTTCGGCAGACCAAACTGGGCCACAAATGGCCCAGGCCTTCGTGACCGCGCTACCGCAGATCGATGCCTTGGTTGGTAAATTCCAGCCACCATTTGTTGGGACAGTCTCACCCGCTGGCGCTGTCAATGTGTTCTTCACCCACGATCAATTGATTGCTGCCATCGTCAGCCGGAAATGACGGGCACAGCGCGTTGCAGAGTCAGAATTCGAGGCCAATTAATCGCGCAATTATCCATCAAGCCTTAAGTAGTTAGGGCAT
>JANNTN010000833.1:0-2922 GCA_031394445.1 Anatilimnocola sp. | reverse complement strand
GTGGTGGTGGTGGTGGTGGTGGTGGTGGTGGTGGCGCGGCGATCCAACTGGCGGACGATTGGCGGCAATCACACTAACCTTTACTGCCGATCAAGACCCCGCCCTTCGCACTGACCGCATTCAGTCGTTGCTTGAGCAGCGCGAGCGCCTCGAAGCCAAGCTGGCCGAGGCAACTCTCGGCGACGCTGCGAAACCCAAAGCAGCTCCCCAAGATCTGATCTCTCAACTCCCGCCCAGCGTCGTGCTCATCGACTTCCTCGAGTACCGGCGTTCTGCCCAAATTGGTGTGGAACCACGCGCCGAGTTGACCGTGTTCGTGAGTAAGCGATATGCCGGCATCGTTCGACTCGAACTGGGCCCCGTTGCTTCACTTGCCGAATCGGTCGAAACCTGGCTCCGCACACACGGCGCCCCCGGCAAAGGTGCCGATGCCGGAATCGCGCTGCATGACCGACTCTGGCAACCGCTGCTCTCACATCTCGGCCAGGCGCGCACGGTAATCTATTCACCCGATGGCTGCCTCACCCGGCTTCCCTTAGCCGCGCTTCCGGCCAAACAGCGCTCCACTTTTTTGATTGAAGAGTATGCATTCGCCGTATTGCCCGTCCCCCAACGATTGCCCACTTTGCTCGCCACGGATGCCGCCGCCTCTCCTCCCCAGTCACCTTCCTTACTCCTCGTCGGCGATATCGACTATGGTCAGGTCGCGGCCTCTCCCGCCAATCAGCCAATTGGCGTCCCACTAACTTTTGCCAAGCTCGCCGCGGCCCGCAGCGAAGTGCTGGCCGTTAAAGACAGCTTTGAAAGTGCCTTTCCTACCTTGCAGCCCCCCACGGTGCTTCGCGGCTTAGCCGCAACCGAAGCTGCATTTCGCCGCGATTCCTCCGCACACCAATTCGTCCATGTGGTTACGCACGGCTTCGTCGCTCAACCAACCTCCACATCAACAATCAACTCCGAAAGCCTCTGCGGCTTGGCCCTCAGCGGTGCCAACGCGCGCGGCGACTCCATCGCCGACGACGGACTACTCACAGCAGCCGAAATTTCCGGCTACGATCTCCGCCACACCAAGCTCGTCACCTTGTCGGCCTGTGAAACAGGACTCGGAACCATTGCCGCCGGCGAAGGAGTTTTGGGCCTGCAGCGCGCCTTCCAAATCGCCGGTGCCCAAACGGTCATCTCCAGCCTCTGGAAAGTGGACGACCGCGCCACCCAGGAACTGATGGACCTCTTTTACGAACGGCTCTGGTCCAGCGGCACGCGCATCAGCCGCATCGAGGCCCTCCGGCAGGCCCAATTGGCAATCCTTCGCGGCGGCCACGAGCGAGGCGTGGGAATTGTCAAAAAGACCCCCGACGAGCCGCGCGTCTCTCCCTATTACTGGGCCGCCTTTGTCCTCAGCGGGGACTGGCGATAGCCGGCTGTCCAAAAATCTCCAAATTTCTTTCCACCGCGTGTCGGGTCAGAGAAAGAAACGGCAATTACCAGGGCAGAACGATAAGCAACTACGAAAAACAGTGCTTATCACCCCCTGACAGCTAGTTTCCTCGAGCTTTTGGAGTTTCTGCCATGAAAACGCTGACCAACACCGCCGCCCTCTCGATCGTCGCCCTGACCTTGACCCTGCTCGCCACTTCGACGGCTTCGGCCCGACACCCCTACAGCAACGCCCCCTGCAACGGTGGTGGTTACAACATCCCGACCATCCCACACTTCCCCCAAATCCCACCGTCTTACCATGTGCCGCCGACCTGCCCCCCTTCGATCCCGAACATCCCCCCAGTTCCTAACTGCCCGCCGGCCTTTCCGCCGTCTTGCCCACCAGCTTGCCCGCCGAGCTACGGCAAGCCCCAGTGCCCCCCCACGTTCCAGTTCAGCCCGCCGACCGGCCAATACTCGCCGCCGACCGGACAATACTCCCCGCCTGGCGATTGGTCGAAGCAATACGGCAAGCAGCGTGGCCCTTCGGTTCCTTCGCAGTCCGGCAACGGCTTCTCCGGCTTCGGCTACTAAATTCCTCGAGCGCGGCAACATCACAAACTCAGACGCCGAGCAGACTTCCGCTCGGCGTCTCGCATTTCTTGGGCATGCTTTTCACGCCACGGCCCCCCCGATTCACTCGCGAAGGAAACCAATTCTTCCATCGCTATACCTACTAAACACCACGCGATTTATCTTGCATGCTAATCCCGGTGGCCCCTTTGTAGGCGGACAACGTAGGCCTGGACAAGCTGTAACGGGCGTGTCTCTACCTCGACTCGAGCCTCGTATGGTTGGTAGCCGTTTCGTCGCCGCGCTTTCACACTCGTTGAGTTACTCGTCGTCATTGCCATCATTGGCGTTCTCGTGGCGCTCCTGTTGCCCGCGGTACAGTCCGCTCGCGAAGCGGCCTGCCGCATGAGTTGTCAAAACAACCTCAAGCAGATCGGCCTCGCCTTGCACAATGCCGGGTCGGTCCGCAACTATTTTCCCCCCGCCCGTATTGACGACCCGACGCTCCCCAACCCCAAGAAAAACCAATGGGGTCGCTCCAGCGTCCATGTGTTCCTGCTTCCCTATTTAGAGCAGGCCAACCTCACCAACATTTACGATCTGAGAAAGGACTATACTATCGTTCCGCTCCCGGCTCGTCACCAGCCGAGTTAAGGTCGAATAACTTCGTCGTCACCGCCACTCAGCTCAAAGCCTATCAGTGCCCCAGCTCCCCTCGCAAAAATCGCACGGCTATACCCTTCGCGGCCAGCAGTGAGACGTCGTCGAACTTCTGGAATTGGAGGGTCGTCAGAGTTTTGAGTCGGTCGGCGTGGTCGGTAGGAATTTCGTGGAGCGTTTTTTCGATTGCCAGGCGGAACGAGGCGAAGGTGGCGTGGTATTTTCCGTACACGCTCTGCCGTTTGGCGAATCCCCAGAGCCGTTCGATCA
>JANNTN010000832.1:0-10922 GCA_031394445.1 Anatilimnocola sp. | reverse complement strand
GAATGTTCGGAGTGGTAGCGGAATTCGTGAGAATTCCTGGCTCTGCAGAACGAATTCTCACGAATTCGACTACGGTGGTCGGTTACCGGATAGGCATTTAGCGGCCGCCGGTCTGTTGGTATTGGGCTGGAATCACCCCACCCGGCATCATTCCCGCGGATGGATAGGGGGTCGTTGGCAACTGGGGTCGATAGCCGGCCGAATTCATTCCCGTCCCCACGGGAGGAGCAGCAGGTTGAATCGTCGGCGTCGAGAGCGAGCCTGGCACGCCCAATGTTCCTGGCCCGCCGTATCCACCCGGTTGCATCAAGCTCGGCGGCTGCGGCACTACTACTCCATTGGTGGGCACTTCATTAGCCGGGCGGCGCGTCGATCCGAGACCCGGTGGTGGCGGTGGTGGAAAGTCCGGACCCACTGGCACTGGGCCGGGTGGAACCGCCGCGGGAGTTGGCAGCGGACCGTAGTAAGGTGGCAAGCCGGACGGATAGGGACCGGAGGTTGCCGGCGTGGGCAACAAGTTGCCGCTCTGTGGGGCGTTGGGTGCTGGGAAGCTCGGCACGGTGCCATATGGCTCGGGCCCCGGGGGATAACCACTCGGATCGAGATCAGGATAGATCAGCGGCGTGGAGTCGGGGCCTCCGGCTGTATTTCCGCCCATCGCCACCGGTCCGTGAATGTTGACCAGGTCGGCCAGGCACCAGCTCATCCGCTGCCCTTCGCGAGCGTTGATCCAGTCGATCTGCTCGGGGCTGGTCACCAGGTATGGCGTCAGGATGATCAGCAGCTCCGTCCGCTTGTTGCTGACCTGGTCGTAGCGGAACAGCCGGCCGAGAACCGGAATGTCTGCCAAGTAGGGCACGCGCCGCGTCTCTTCTTCCAGGTCTTTGGTGATGAGCCCGCCCAGGATGACTGTTTGGCCCGTGCGGGCGAGCACGATGGTTTGGGCGGTGGTAATCGGAATTTGCGGCGAGCGAATCGCGTTGCCGTTGGCATCGACGCCAATCGGAATGCCCGTCGCGTCGGGGCCGACCGTCGATCTCTCGGTGTAAACTTGCATCACGATCGCACCATCGGGGCTGACGCGCGGCGTAACCTGCATGATGATGCCGACGTTGATGTCGTTGATGATCGGCGTCACCGTCAAACCATTGGCGTTGGCCCCGGTGATGCGCGGCACCTTTGCACCAACCTGCACGAAGGCCGTTTGGTTATCCATCGTTTGCACTTGCGGCCGGCTGATGATCTGCGAACGCTGCGAACGTTCCAGAGCACGGAGCAGAACGCTGACCGATTCGTTGCTGGCCGTCAGCACCAGACCGCCAAAACCTTGGGCCAGGTCGGCTCGGCCCAAAGCGAGGTTCGTCACGCCTTGGGTGGCAACGGTCGATGCGGTGGCGAGCGAGGCCGCCGTGGAATCGTTGGGCAACGCCAGTGGGTTGCTGTTGAAATTGAAGCGGTTGCTGTTGACACTGGAACTGCGGTCGAACATGAGCGCATCTTGCAGACCCCATTCGATGCCGAACGCTTCGTTGTCGGTGAGCGTGATCTCCGCCAAGACGGCCTGGATGATGACCATCGGCGGGCGGCGATCGAGCGTTTCCAGGATGTCGTTCACCCGCTGCATCTGCCGGGCGGTGGCGCTGATGATGAGGCTGTTGGTCACGACTTCGGGAACGACGATGACCTGCTGCTCGATTTGCTCGACGGGCGTGATGAGTTCCGGCGCGGATTGCACCAGGGCAATCTGCTGGGCCAGCATTTGCGTCAAAGCATTGGAGACATCCTGGGCCGGAGCGTTGCGGAGGCGATAGACCTTCGTTTCGCGCTGCCGAACATCCCCTTGGTCGAGCCGCGTGAGGATGTGATAGATGACGTTCAGATCGCCGGCATTGCCCGACGCGATGATGCTGTTGGTCCGCTGATCGACCGAGAAACGGAGCGGGACGATGGCGCTATCTCCCGACGGCGTGGCCGCGACCGCGCCGGCGGCCGCCTGTTGGTTCGCCACTTGCGGCTGGCCGAACAAGTTGGTCAACATTTCGGCGAGGGCCGTGGCGTCACCGTTACGAATCTCGAAGACTTTGATTTGGGCTTCGCTCGCGGGCAATTGATCGAGCCGCTCGATGAGGGCGGCCACCAGACTCATGGCAGTGGAAGGGGCGACGACAATGAGCGAGTTCGTGCGGGCGTCGGCGTTGATCGTGACATTGGCCATGATGCCCGAGCGGATCAGCCGTTCGCCTTCCGGTCCGGATTGCAGGAACTGCAAATTGACGGCGGGCGGAGTGACACGGGCGGCGGTTTGCTGGCCGGCATTGGCGATGGCCCCTTGGACATTTGTCGCGGCGGCAGCGGCGGTGATCGCCTCTTGCAGCACCGGGGCCAAGGTTTCCGCGATGGAATTGCGCAGCTTGAAAATCTTTACTTCGCTGGTGATCGTTGATTCGGGGATGTCCAACTCTTTGAGAAGATTGGTAACCTCGATCATGTCGCGCGGGGCAGCCTGCACCAGCAGCGAGTTCGTGCGGTAATCGGCAATGACGATGGCCCGCGTGCCCAAACCGGTGCGAACGGTCGTGTCGGCGGGCGGACGATTGACGAAAAAGGTGCGGAGCGTGCGCTCGGCGTCGATCGCCGACATGTTTTGCAGGCGGAAGATCTTGAATTCGCCGTCGGTCGGGGCGGGCAGGTCGAGCTTGGAGATCAGCTCGATCAGCGCAGGGATGTTTTCCTTGCGGCCGATCAGCATGACAGCGTTGGGCCGCTGGAGCGGCACAACGGTCACGACACCCAGGCGATTGAACGCGGCGTTATAAACCTGTGTGATCATGTCCGAAAGGGCCGTGCTGTCGATGTGCTTCAAGTAATACAGCTCGACTTCGGGCTTGAACTGCACGCTTTGCAATTCGATCTGCTCGATGATTTGCAGCACGCGCTCGACATCGTCGCGGCGGCCGCGCACAACGATCACATCTTCGAGAATTTCGATTTGCACGTTGTTGATGCGGGCGATGGCCTCCATCGACGAGGCCGAGGCAGCTCCCGAGGGCAACGCTTGCGAGGTGATGTCGCCGGTGGTGCCAGGCGCGGCTGGAGCCGGAGCAGGTGCAGCCGGAGCCGGCGCGGCGGGCGGCTGTGCGACTTGAGCGACTTGTTGCTGGGTCGCCTGATTGCCACCCGCTTCGGGCTGAAACAACTGCGAGACGAACTGGCCGATGTGTTGCCTACGGTGGGCTTCGGGGCCGCCAAAAATCTGCGTCAGCAGGGTGACGGCACGGCGCAGCGAGTCGGGATCGGAGTGGTTGACCGGAATGACGGCTGTCTTTTCACCGTCTGAGCGCGACCGAGAATCGAGCACGCCCATCAGCCGTTGCCACGAAGTGGTGGACGTGGCGGGCGAGGCGATGGTCGCGGTGTTGGCGCGGCGATCGACGACAATGCTTGTGGAGCCGTTGGCGGACGGAGGAAAGCGGAACGTGGCCACATCGCCGACCGAATCTTGCGACGATTGGAGGCTCGTGCCCCAGGTTTTGGCCAGCTTGGCCTCGAAATCGCGGGCGGTGAGGTTCTTCAGCCGCCAGGTTTGCGTCTGGACGTTGCGAGGTTCGCTGTAAGAAACGGTTTGATGCGTGGCGGGCCGAGCGGGCGGCGGCAACAGCCCCTCGCCGGCGAGCCATTGGCTAACCTGTTGCTGCACGGCTGGCGAGCCATACACGACGACGCTGGCATTCGAATCGACAATCTTGACGTCGGCCCGATTGGCGTAAATCTCTCGCAGCTTGGCGGCGACACCCTTGGCCGCGCCAATCACCGGATATACCTGCGGCGGATCAGCCGATTGCGCAGCGGCCGACACAGTGTGCATTGGTGCTGGCGCAGTGCGCGCAGGCGGCCGCTGCGGCCCATACAGCCCGGCATTGGGTGCTTGTCCCATCAGAAGAGAGGGGGCCAGCAGCAGGGCCGGGGCGAGCCCGGTCAACAGCCCGGTGGCCGCCAGCCAACCGATCCGACCGCGGAAGCTTCGTGTGGTTTGATTCATGGGCTGATCGCTCACTTGCCTTCTGCTGGTCCGAAGTTTTCGTTTTTTCTGACACCAGCCCCAAGCGATTCGTAACGGTTATTCCGATTGCGCGCTCTTTCGATATTCCGATTGAGCTATAGTTTGCGCGCATAACAGGAATAACCCGCACAACTCGGATAATCGGCAAAGCTTGCCTAGAAGCGTGAAGCCGAATGCGAGAAAACGCCAAGAGGCGGCGGAGAATAGGCAACCCGCGCGGTTTAGAGAAGGCGCTGCGAGCTGCTAGCGGAATCAATCAGCGTAACTGAACTTGCGGAGGGTGGCTGCATGGTTTCGCCGTAGCGGAACGATCGATTCAGAACGTACCAAACCGGCCTACACGCCGTCCTATCGGAGATACCATGGCCAAATCGCCACCGGCTGCAGCGTAGGCGGTTGCGTTTGCACAACGCGGCGGAGAACCGCACGATACTCGGGAGTGGCCCGCGAGCGGCGGCCCGTGGACTTCCGCGGCGTGAGGCCGGCCAATCCCTGCTCGCGGTATCGTTTGCGAATGTTGTCCATGGAGGCCGGGCAACAGCCGAGTTCCTGGGCGATGTCTGCTTTGGAACGCCCCACGCCCGACATGAGAATCACCGTTGCATTGCGGAACACAGCCACATCCGTGGTCGAAAACCGCAGCGCATCGAGCGCGTCCCATTCCTTGTCCATCAATTTACTGCGAGCCATGCGAGTGCCTCCGTGTGCGAGTGAATCCCCACGAATGCACTCGTTTGACACGCACTACCCAACTCCTAAAACGGTTCTACTCAGGAAGAATTTTCAATCGACGGCCAAGAGACCGTGTTACTTCAGCGGCACGCCCGCCACCGGCTGGCCATTCGTCGTGAGAATCTGAATTTCGTGAACGCGGTGCGGGCCGGTATAGCGCCACACGATCTGCTTCTCGCGCGTCACCTCAAAGGCTTTGAGCACACCTTTGGAGGCATAGCTGGCGATGACGGTGTTTCCATTAGGGAGCCGCTGCGCCCCGCAAGCATCGACGAACGGCTGCTCATCCGCAAAGTCGGCATTGCTCACCTGCCACACAACCTTGCCGTCAGCATCGAACTCGACCGTCTTGTTGCCGTGCGTCAAATTCACCAACGTGCGACCATCGGCCAGACGAATCGCCGTGAAGGGCCAGTTCTCGGCCTGCCGGCCACCGAGCTCGTCCAGGTCCGTCCGCAACTCGCTCGCGACCTTACCGCTCGGCGTATATTCCTTCACCTTGAACGCCAAGAGATGCGGCACCAGGTAGTTTCCGCTCGGAAGCTTACGCGCCATCCGCGTCTGCATGTGAAAATTCTCGGTTTCCGGAAGCAGTGGCACCTCGACGACAATCTTGCCATCGTTGGCAACCTCCAACAGTCGCGGCTGCTTCCCAAGCTCCGTAATCAGCGTATTGCCGTTCTTCAGCCGCTGCACCGTCCCGATTTCCTGATTCTCGGCCGACTTTTGGTAGCGAAAGACGACTTGCTTGTCTCGAGTCAGCTCCAGCACTTCGTTGTTCCATGCGATCAGCACGTTCCCGTTGGCCAGCACAAAGCCATCGCGGGCGGCCGGGCGACCGGCGTTGAAAACTTCTTTCCCGTCTTCATCGAGAATGCCGGTGAACGACGGACCCGCGATTAGAAACGAGTGCCGAATCGGCTCAGCGGCCTGCAACCATGCCGCCAGACAACACGAGAGCAAAAACGCCACCAGCCAACGATGCGAGCCCGACATGAGAGCAGCCCCAAAGAATCGTGAAGCCAACAGCCGAGCAGTATAGCTGGCCCACGATCCAAGCTGGTTTGTCGTAGCTGAATTCGTGAGAATTCACTCACGTCGCGTTTCTTCGCAATCCTCAACACTGCGTCGCATGCTGAACAGGATCGATCGTCGCGGGGCCGACAAACCAGCCGACGTCGGAGTAGAGTTGAAACCACTCGGCGATGCGATAGCCGGGCGACCGCATAACGCTGGCCACTTTCCGATCCAGATCCCCCAGGATCGACTCTTTGGCGTCGGAGTGAATGTACGCTTCCGCATCCCTCCGCAGCACATCGATCCTGTCCACGACGTGGGAGAAGTCGCGATACGCTTCCAATTTCCGCTCGAGCGTTCTCGACCGCCGCATTTCCAGTCCAGAAATGAGCAGACACTCGGCCAGATCGTCGGCTCGACTCTGCAACTTTCTTAGCATGCCCCAATTATTCGCAGCACCCGCTCGAAAGCCAGTCAAGCAATTTCAGGGCAGATTCCCCTTTATGGCGAGCTGGATGCGTCAGCCTCTCAGTAATCCTGCCGTTCCCGCCAGGCATTTCCTATAAAGTCCGCCAGCGCCGCCAGAAAGACGGGGCCAAAAAGCGCATAACGCAAAAGAGTAGTACACCCAGGAGGGCTCGAACCTACAACCTTCGGTTCCGAAGGTCGCTGCTGGCCGCATCAAGAATTCGGCGTTTTCCTAATTGATTTCCAAATATTATCAATCCACGGCCGGATTGCAACCGCTTATTCTGGATTGCAACTATCGCCGCGGATATGCGGTATGATCGGCGACAACGATCTGCAAAACGGTAGTTACCAAACAATCACTTGTCCGGTTCCGAATACTCAACCTCGGCCAGCTTTAAAGGTTGCCAAACGGTATGGAGGCATCGCCTGACAAGTCGCGTAAAGCCAAAGCTGATCGAATGGTCCAGCGGCTATGTCGGCAGCATGCTCTCGGAAAGCAGATACTTCGCGCACAGCATCGCGGGAAATCGATAGCTGATTTGTCCGAGAAGCATCCATACTCGGAGCACACTCTGCGCAAGATTCGTGCGTTCGCCGAGCATTTTACAGATGCGGATCTTGAAATGTTATGTAGGGGCCGGCGCCCGAACGGGTTGCCCCTTCATTGGGGTTACATTCCTATTTTGCTCGGAATTGAAACCAAACGCAGCAAGAAGGATCGCAAGAGATTTCAGAGAGAAGCGATCAAATACGGCTGGTCGGTCGCCCAACTGCGCCGGGTTGTGCGCCAGGAAATCGGTTTTAAGGGCCACGGCCGAACGATCGGAGTGCCAGAGGACTTAGAAGCCGGATTACAGGATTTAGGGGAAAGTGTTGACTTCCTAAAGCGCCGCTGCGATGTACTGATGCATGCGGCTCAATCGAAAGGCAATAGACGCGTCTACTCAATAACCCGAAATCTAGCTTCCATGCTTTCCAGGGCGGTAATTACTTTGAAGTAATACGCCCTTCTAATTGAGCCACTGCTAGTCCCGCCTGTCTCAGCCAGTGTGTCGCCGCCGTCCAATAGCATTGCACATAACCAGGTGAGCGGTACCATTACGGTACTTAGAAACCAATAATTTCAAGATTAGTGGGATCTGCTAACAATGCTGTCACTGGATAAAGTTAAACGCGGATTCTTGCACCCCGACCGGGACGTCCGTGATGCGGTTGCTGGTTACTTCGACGAGCATCATATTGATGATCCGGAGGTGATGCCGCTCGTCATTCGGTGCATCGGCGAGCTGAGCTGGCACGAAGCGTTTAGCAGCTACGCTTTCCTGTCGCGCCTGCCGCAATCGGGCGCGACGTTGGATTGGGTCGTTCAGCGACTCCAGTCAATCCATCGTTCGCAGCATGGAATCAAAGAGCATATTACCACCGCACTGACTGACACCATTGTCAACGCTGACACCCAGCTTCTATCACAGCGATTGACACAATTGCTATCACAGACCGCCTTAAGCGCAGAGAATCGGGCAGCAATCATTTCGCGAATTGAAATCGGTTCATTGCCAGCCGACGCTATCTTTGGGCAGCTCGAAAGCATTTGTAGAGAAAACGGTCCGGATTCGGTTTGGCCGACAGAGCATATGCATCAGTCTAACCGGCTAATTCAGGGCCTGCGCCGATACCCGAATGAGTGCGCTCATCGAGTGACGCAAATTCTTACGAAGCAAGGTGAAGATTATTGGCCGCTTGAACTCGGAGTTCGGCTAGCCGGCGAGCTTCGGCTCACTAGCACCGTGCCATTGCTAATCGATCTGCTACGCGACGATGGTTGGCTTTGGGAAGATTGTGCGGATGCACTGGCATGGATTGGAAGTGATGCGGGGACGGATGACCTGGCCCAGATGTTTTTGTCAGCAGAAGAAGCTGAGCCGTGGCGTCTTGCAGTCGTGATGAGCCGCGTTTACACAGAACGGTCGGTAGCGGCACGGCTCGATTTGGCAGGGCAAACAGAGGATTACGAGACGAAGTGCGCCCTCGTAGGCTCCGCTTTGCAGCAATTTGCCGCTGAGGCAATTAACCCTGCTCGGGACTTAATTTCGGTGCTCTCTCCCGCCGAATATGACTACGGCCTTCTTAAAGCCCTGCCGGTCGTCTGCAAGCTCTGGAATTTCCCGTTGCCAGCTATGAATGACCGGGATGACGACAATTCGACCGATGAAGTCTACCGCCGAATCAGGGTCGAGAAGCAGGCAGAGTGCATATGCTGATGTTCGGCCCAAATGCAGCTGCAAAGGAACCATCGCTCGCCTGCACACTGCCTTTTCGGTAGGCGCAACGTTAGCGAGCCGATTAGTCGAGCCTGACCGGACCATTCGGCCTTTAACCGCTGACCGGACCGGCAAGACGCCCGTCATCATCAGCGACGCCTGGTTCAACGGCGAAAACAGTGCCACGGTTGTCGAACGCCCACTCTGCACCAGCGAAGACACGCTTAGCGGAACATGCCGGCAGTTTGTCGCTGGCCGGGCAGGAAAACAACTGAGCCATGAAACCGACGCTCCAGAAAAAGCCGCTGGCGAGCGCAAATCGCCCTGGACGAGTTCTGGGCCGCTGGGACGTAGGACGGTGCCAGCGAGGCAGAGAAAAGCGTAGGGGCGAGATTGCCTAGTTTACCAACGACCGCAACTTGAGGCGTTGTAGCCGAATAACGCATCCGACGCGGTCCGCGTACGCGTTTGCCGGCAACCGAACCCAAACCCTACAATCTGAGCAGTGCTCAGATTGCCACCCATTTAATTTTCTAGCGACGGAGCGGACGGTCGCTTCGACAGGTTTCGTCAATGGACATGCTTAACCTGGGGGGACTGGCCAAGAATGCCCTGGAGGAAGCGCTCCGTGAGCGAGGACACGCCAACGTCCTCATCGCCGGTCGAACAGGAGTCGGTCAGAGCACGCTCATCAACAGCATTTTTCAGGGCAACCTGGCCACCACCGGCCAAGGCCGGCCGGTTACTCAAAACACACGGGAGATTACCAAGGAGGGCATTCCGCTCTCGATTTTCGATACCCGCGGCCTAGAGCTGTCCGACTTCTCCAGCACGAAGGCGCTCAAGGCATTCATCTTGGAGCGGCGGGCAGATCGGGACGAGAAGAAGCAGATCCACGTCGCCTGGGTCTGTATCGTGGAAGACCTCCGGCGGGTCGAGCAGGCGGAGACGGACCTCACGGCCATGCTCGCCGAGTTCATGCCGGTCATCGCCGTCATCACCAAGGCACGGGCGGATCAAGGGTTCCGGGCAGAGGTTCAGCGGTTACTTCCAGAGGCAAAAAATGTTGTCCGAACTCGTTCCATTCCCGAGCAATTCGACGACGGCCACTGCTTATCGCCGATGGGGCTCGTGGAATTGGTCCAACTTACCATGGAGCTTTTTCCAGAGGGTCAAAAGCGGGCGTTCGTAGCCGCTCAAAAAGCGGACCTGGCTCTCAAACGGCAGCGAGCGCATCTGATCGTTGGGACTACGGCCTCCTCCGCGGCCGGGATCGGTGCGACCCCCGTCCCGTTTGCCGACGCCGCCCTGCTCGTGCCCATGCAGGTCGCAATGGTGGCTGGAATCACTGCCACGTATGGGCTGTCCTTCTCCGATGGCTTTCTCAGCACGCTCGTGGCCAGCATGGTGGGCGGAACCGCGGCCACCTTGACTGGCCGCGCGATTGTCGGTGGTCTAATGAAGCTAATTCCGGGCGTCGGGTCAGTGGTCGGAGGGGTCATCTCGGCTACAACCGCGGCTGCCGTAACCAGCGCTTTTGGCGAGGCATACATCGCTGTGCTGGACGCGCTGTTCACCAAACACCTCGGCGAGCCCCCGAGTCAGCAAGAGGTATTGGATGAGGTCCGGCGGCACTTTGTAGGCGGATGAACAGGGACGCCGAGTCATGCAATCACTCGGTCTTTCGTCGTGAGTACTTGCTCGTTCTGGTCAACTGGCACGGATACTACCTGCCAGCACGTCCGTTATCGATTGATTCCCTATGTCTGGTAGAACCCCGCCCCATGCTCCGCTTTACGATCCGCGACTTGTTGTGGCTGACAGTGTTGGCGGTGGTAGCTGCGGAATATCGCTATCGCTTCATCAAAAGAAAAACACCGGCTACGATGGCGAGCAGCGCCAGTAAATCGCCACTGTGGGCGAAGTTGAATTTTAGAAACGGGGCCGTCAGAATGCCAAACAATATGAGCCACGCGGCCAAAAGCATCATGCCCAAGTTATTCGGCAGTTTCGCGAAGAAGTTCATGGCCACAGCGTAGTGTCTCGTGGCAGACGCGGAAAGATGAGCCGTGCCGTTCGCTGTAATCCGTCAGCGGCCATCAGTCGCGGTAGCCCTTTACCGTGGCGGGGCGATTTGGCGGGCGGGTATGATTGAGGGATAAACAGCCCGTACCCACAGCAGCTTATACCCTCCGCGGCCAGCAGTGAGCTGTCGTCGAACTTCTGGAATTGGAGGGTCATCAGAGTTTTGAGTCGGTCGGCGTGGTCGGTAGGAATTTCGTGGAGCGTTTTTTCGATTGCCAGGCGGAACGAGGCGAAGGTGGCGTGGTATTTTCCGTACACGCTCTGCCGTTTGGCGAATCCCCAGAGCCGTTCGATCA
>JANNTN010000174.1:0-3642 GCA_031394445.1 Anatilimnocola sp. | reverse complement strand
CACTTCGTGCAGCCGCTGGGCCAGATGCTCGGGGTCTTCGGGGCGGTGGAGGAGGCCGCCGCGGGTTGCGGCGAGCAATTCGGGGAAGGCACCGTGGTCGGGCTGAACGACCGGCACGCCGGCGGCGAGTGCTTCTAAGACATAGAGACCTTTGGGGTCGCGATAAGTGGTGGGTACGGCCAGGACGTCAAGCGAGGCGAGGAAGTCGAGCTTGCCTTTGCGATCGACTTCGCCGACGAATTCGAAGGCGTCGGCGAGGCCGGCGCTGCGGAGGCGGCCAAAAATCTGTTCGATGTAGCCCTGGTGTTGCTCGCCGAGCCAGCCGGCGATTCGCAGCTTCGCGGATTCCGTGCCTGGCATTTGGCGCAGGCGGATGAAGGCGTCGGCCAAGATGTGCAGGCCTTTTTCGGGGGCGAGGCGGGCGAGGTAGCCGATGGTGGGCGGGCGGGGAGGAAGTGCGGGGGAGGGGGAGAGGGGGAGAGAGGGAGACTTGAAATCGCGAGTGTCGATGCCGAGAGGGACGACAGCGATTTTGGAGCGATCGAGACGCAAATATTCGGCCATGGCGTCGGCGTAGTATTCGCTGTGGGCGATGAAGCCGTCGATGAATTCGGCCAGGCGGGCGACTTCTGCCAAGGCGAGCCCGCGGTGGGGCTCGGGCATTCCGTTCAAAAAAATATCGTCGCCTTGCAGCGTTACGACGATGGGCACCTGCATCCGCCGTTTGATCTCTGGGACGCAGCCGGCGGTGAGGATGTTGCTGAAGACGATCACATCGGGCCGGAGCGTACCGGTGAGCCATTCAGCCACACGCTCAACTTCCTTTTTCTGGAAGCCGGCGGTGCCGCGGAGGATTGAAAGGGCGAGATCGGCGACTTGAACGGGGTCAATCTTCACACTACGACCGGAGGCCCAGTTGATGAGCCAGGGCTGATCGAGCCAGCGGTCGAGCCAGCGCGGCAGCCAGCGGAACAGCTTCGACTTTTGCTGGAGGTACATGTTGATTCCGCCGTAGAAGATTTGCGGCGAGCTGACGTCTTCTTCATCGGTGCGGATCGGCGTGTAGAGCGGGATCAACTGCACGTCGTGCCCCTGAGCGATGAGCGCCCTGGCGAGCGTGTTGTCGTGCATGCAGCTTCCGCAAATCATGCCCGCCGCGCCGGCTGTTAGATACGCAATTTTCAGCGGCGGTTGGTCGGTGTCGGGTTGGCGGTTGTCCGGCTGCATGGCAATTACTTCTAGACGATCTCTCTTCGTTATGCCTCGGCTGGGCACTGAGGCGACTCGGCTGCGGGACTCTTGGTTTTTGCGACGAAATCGCCTTGACAGGCTCGCCGGCCGGCGAGCAACGCCAATGCCAGAAGGGCAGCGATTCCAGCCCAACGCGTTGGGCCGGCTTCGAACACGATGGCCCCGTTTACTATGATAAAAAACAGGAAAATGTGAACCAAAACCCGCCACCAGGGTGTCTGGACTGGGCTGGCCGCGATTTGCGGCACGGACCTTGCTGTTACTGGGGGCAGCTCGGCGGAACTGCCGCCGGGTGCGGGGTGCGCGAGGCTTGCGAGGGCACTTGGTGAAACCCAAAGCCAAATCACATCGAACAACCACAAACCGAGAAACAGGTAGCTGAAGAAGATACCGTCACCGAAGGCGAAGCCGAGCAGTTCCTGGGTGCGCTCAGCCGTATGCTTCCAAGCCGCCGCGTGACTCCAGTGATGATGAAAATGGAACGCGCAAGCCACATGCACGTCAAACAGTACACAACTAACGGTCCATAGGATTCGTGCCGTTTTTGGCCAGCGCGGCCCGGGGCGGCAGAGCCAACCCGAGAGATAGGCAACGTAGCAGGCCAATGATAGCCGAATCGTCCATTTAGTTAGCAACGATCCGAGCATGGAGACGACAACAGGATATTCGGGCTGATGGAATCCAACTGAAGCTTGACCATCCTTGAGCGAATACAGTTTACACAGCAAAGCGTGCCATCGCACGCCACCAAACGAACGAACCACCGCAACGCAAGTTGCGTAGGAAGTCGGGGCCGGAACAACACTTTTTAGAAACCAAACAAACGGAGATCCAACAGCCCAATTGCAACCAGCCAGCGGCGTGTGAGTGAACGCAGCCAGCGGCGTGTGAGTACACAGCCAGTGGCACTTGAGCCAGCGAGCATCCGGGGGAGGCAACCATGAACCGAAGTCAATTTATCAAAGAAACCAAGCGTCAACTGATTGGTCGGCGCGATGCGCTTCGCCTGGCTTTGGCCGGCGACATGAGCATGTTGCGAGCTCAGAACGAAGAATCGGTCGGCGACGAGGTGGATGCCGCCATCGCTACGGAGCAGTCTGAGATCCGTTCGCAAATGGCTAGCTTTGAATCGCGCGAGCTGGCTCAAATTGAGTCGGCCCTCGCCAAGATCAAGCACGGCCGTTACGGCCGCTGCGACGAGTGCGACAAACCAATCGCCCCGATGCGGCTGAAGGCGCTGCCCTACGCCAGCGAGTGCATTCACTGCGCTCGCAGCGGAGAGCGACGCGGCGGCGTTACCGACAAGTATTCGCCGGTTAATCGCGTAGCCGCGTTTCGCGGCGAAGACGAGAGCGTGAGCAGGTCCGATGAGGCTTACGAGGAAATCCGCTAACCACGGTTATAGCCCGTAGCCGCAGGAGCATATGATGCCTGGGCGGCGTTCGACGAGAAGAGTAGTCGAGCGCCGCCCTTCTTTGCGCCTAACCTCCTCGCCCGGAGGGCGCACGCCTGTTGCCAGGGACTTCAGTCCCTGGAAGCCATTGCCTTCCTCACACACCGAATCTCCGCCGCGAAGCGGCCCAGGAATACAGCCTGGGGCCTTGGCCCCAGGAAACCAGTCCACAAAAAAACCTCCCCACCTCTCAGGCCCAACGGGCCGCAATTCGTCAGCCCAGGTCGCAGTGAGCGCAGCGAACGCATGCCTGCGTAAACAAACCCAAAAATCCATCCTCAGCCCCATCGGGGCGAAATTCCTCTCAACGCGCTGAGGCCATCCTCAGATCGTCCCGAATCTGGGCCAGTTCCGTGGTTCGCTCCGTGAACCACCGCACCCGCAGCACGAAGAGCTAGCAATTCCGGCTGGAGCTTTTGTCCCTGGCTATCAACGGTGACGGCATAAGTCGTCATTCCCGAAATTAGCAAACTCTCTTGAGTAGCTAAATTTTACTTATACTATCAATGAAGCTACTGTCGATTGACAAAGTAAATCACCGGGCGTATAGTGACAGGGCGAGAAAACGGCCCTCATAAGCAGGAGGACGGGCTATGCCAGAGAACGAAACCCTGGTTTTCGATGCGAGAGTTGCCAGCCGGTGGAGACCGATCGGCGAACGCTTGGATAAAGGAGAGTCGCCGACTGAATTATTTCTAGAAATGCAAAATCAATTCTATACGTCTTTGCAAAGGGCGTGGAAGCAGTGGCGAGGTCGGGGAGTGGACCCCGATCAGCTTTTCGACGCCGCCTTAAACGTGGACTTACCCACGTTTCGTGGGCGCTTTGAGGAGAGTGTAAACTCTCCCGAAAGGAGCGAATGGCATGAGCGGTTCACGGCGAGCTTTTACGGCTGAATTTAAGCAGGAAGCTGTGCAGTTGGTTGCGAGGCAAGGTTT
>JANNTN010000807.1:0-1848 GCA_031394445.1 Anatilimnocola sp. | reverse complement strand
TGGTCGGTGCCGCCGGCGGCGGTGATGCTGCCGACGAAGGATTCGGCTTGCCGGAGGCCATTTTCATCGGCGAAGAGCATTTGCGGCGAAGGGAGAATTTTGGGTTGTTCGTTGTAGAAGATGATTTGAAACTGATGGACATGCTTGAGTTGGCTGAGGCTGGCGAGCAGCTCGCGCTTGGCGGATGCGAGGGGAGCGCCCTCCATGCTGAGGGAGCGATCGAAGACATAGACGAAGCTGGTGCCTTGGCCGGTGACGCCGAAGATTTGCGTGGAGGTGGAGCCGCGTTCTTGGGCGAGGGAGGCGGTGGAGAGGAGGAGGGTGAGGGAGAATATGGATGGACGGAACATTTTTGCTGTGTGTGAACGCGTGTGGTGCTTGATGATGTATTGGGCGAAGCGGAGCTTCGGAGCGTGAGTTCCGAAGCAGAGCTTGGGAACTAGGAAACATTGGTGATCAGCCGCGTTCGAAGGCGGAAACGCACGAGAGCGGCCTTGGATCAGAGCCAGATGTCGGTGTTTTTTTCGCGGCCGCGGATTTCGCGGCGGTAGCAGTGGAGATTGGCGTCGAGGTAGTTTCCGGCTTTCTGCATGTTCATGAACATGCCTGCGGGAACCGTCGATTCGATCCAGCCATGCTTGGGTGAGTAGTCGGCATCGGAGAGTTGGAAGTAAAGGACGTGATCGAACTCGGCGGTGGCGTGGACTTTGCCGTCGTGAATGTGGACGGTGGGAAAGAAGAGCTGTTTTCGATTGGCTCTGGGAAAGGCAAATGCCATTGCGTGCGTGCTCTTTTGGCTAGGCTTGAGCTTGAAGACCGCAAAGCCGTAATCGAGGTAGTCGGGAAGTTGATCCCAAACGCCATCGGCGAGTCGGAATCGTGCATCGAGTCGAGCGAAGTCCGCAATTTTTGGGACGAAGGAAGCTTCAAAGTTGCCGACGGAATGCACTTCGAGTCGTGGAGCGGCGGGAGCCGCACGAGCAACGCCGCCAGCAGCGCCCATCGTCACTGAGCGACTGGCGGGGAAACCCGCGGCCATGTCCGGAAAGAACTCCGGGTAGCCCTTCAGATCAACGAACCTTACCGCACGTTCATCCGAGTTCTTAGGAACAGGAATTGGCAACACCATCGCCAATTCGTTCTTGAAATTGACTGACATGCCATAGACGAGGAATTGATTTCCATCTCGCCAAGGTCGGGCAAAGATTTTGGTTGCAGCAACCGATTGAACAACACCAGTAAAGCAGCACATGATCGTCGCCTTCGTTTTTTGCCCCTGGTGAATTTTAGCAGATATGAGACCTAGCGGTCGGTGGTACCAGCGGGAGGCGGCGACGGCCGATTGTGGTGGTGAGGCTGTTGGGATTCTCCTGGAGCACGTTGGCTCCAATTGGGGGAGGTGGTGAGTTGGCCGATGACGCGGCGGAGAAATGGTGGGCCGGCGCGAGCAAGCTCGCTGGTCCCACCCTACGGCAGGCTGGAAGCCTGCCCCACGGTTAGGCGTGGATTTCGACGATGTCTTTGTCGTGGATGATGTAGTCGCCTTTCATTTGGGTTCCTGGCGCAAGGACAGCCGTTCCCCAGACCCGGGCATATTTAAAATTGGTGGCGAGGTCGCGGTGGACGAGTTCGGCGACTTCGAGGAGGGTGCCGCCGCGTTTGAGGGTGAAGGGCCTGTCGAAGTCGGCTTCTTTCTTGGTGGGGAGCTTCGTATAGACGCGGACGACATCGAGGGATTCGTAGATGGCGGTGCGGAGGTCTTCGAGGCCGGTGCTGTGCTCGGCGGAGATGCGGAATTCGCGGAAGTCGAGGGGGCAGAATTCTTTGAGCAGTGCGATGCGGTCTTCG
>JANNTN010000804.1:0-2052 GCA_031394445.1 Anatilimnocola sp. | reverse complement strand
GAAGGCGTGCCGCCCCGCAGATCGTACCCGCCCATGGTGCGAAGAGGCCCGCCAATGGCATTTAGGCTGACAGGTTTATGGTTGATTGTTTTTGCCCCGGCCAGCGGCTGAAGCGCCACAGGCGATTCGCAAAGTCGTTGATATACTCAGGGCTAATTGGTTTCATGCCCCCAAGTCGGAACAACAATGGAAGCTGGTATCGTCGGACTGCCCAATGTGGGCAAAAGCACCCTTTTCAACGCCCTTACGCAATCAATGCAGGCCCAAAGTGCCAACTATCCGTTCTGCACGATTGAGCCCAACGAAGGGATCGTCCCTGTACCGGACGAACGGCTCGCGCGCATCAGCCGCTACATCGTTCCCAAGAAACTGGTGCCCACAGCGCTGAAGCTTGTGGACATCGCCGGAATCGTCAAAGGGGCCAGCGAAGGGCAGGGACTGGGAAACAAATTCCTCACGCACATTCGGGAAGTCGATGCGATCGTGCAGGTGTGTCGCTGCTTTGATGATCCGGACGTGATTCATGTCGCCGGCAAAGTCGATCCAGTTTCCGATATTGAAACCGTAGAAATCGAGCTGTTACTGGCCGACGGGCAGGCGATCGACTCCGCGTTACCCAAGGCCGAGCGGGCCGCCAAGAGCGGCGACAAGGAGATGGCGGCCAAGGTCGCTGTGCTTAAGAAATGCAAAGAGCAGCTTGCCCAAGACCAGCCACTTCGCAAGCTGACGTGGGTCAAGGAAGAAAAGCTGATTATCGCCTCGTACGGGCTCTTAACCGCCAAGCCGGTTCTGTACGTGGCCAATGTCGATGAGTCCGACCTGCAGGGCGAAGGGAAGCTGGTCACGGCCGTCCGGGAGTTTGCCACGAAGGCTGGCGCGGGTGTCGTGCCGGTCTGCGCCAAGCTAGAAGCGGAAATCGCGGAACTCGATGAGCCTGACCGCCAGGAAATGCTGGCAGCGAGCGGTCTGAGTGAACCGGCGCTCGCTGGGCTGACGCGCGAAGCCTACCGCACGCTCGGCTTGCAGAGTTACTTCACGGCCGGAGAAAAGGAAGTCCGCGCCTGGACCGTACCGGTCGGAGCAACCGCCCCCCAGGCGGCTGGCGTGATCCACACGGACTTTGAGAAGGGCTTCATCCGCGCAGAAATCTACACGCTGGAAGACCTTGAGCAGTACCAGAGCGAAAAAGAGATTCGCGCGGTGGGCAAACTCCGCGTCGAAGGCAAAAACTACATCATGAAAGACGGCGACATCTGTCACTTCTTATTCAACTGATCGAACAACCGACAGAGCAGTCCACCAGCGCGATCAGCGACGTAAGTTGCTGGCCTGATGGAAGTACACCTTACCGGCGGTAACTCGAACTGCCGGGAGAACGATCACCATCGCGTTTCTTGGACGGAAGGCGGCATGAACCGGCTGTGGGTTGGCCCGAGTTACAGCAGGAATGGCTGTACACCATAGCAGCAGCGAGTGATGCTGGATTAAGTAGACCTGCCATTTCGTGACTTCGACCACCACCAAAGCATCATGACTAGGACGGCCAACGGCGGAATAAGGAAGATCGCCCATCCGCCTGCTATCCACAAGTCGCCCCAACCGCGGCCCTTTGCTGTTTTCATTATCGGAAGCGTGACGCCGATATAAACGCCTGTCGCAGCGCAACTAGCTCCAAAGGCAATCAAGACTGCGAGAGGCGTAAGCCAAAGCATCGCGCCTATTCCTATTGCCCGCTTGGCGACTTTGCCGGGCGTCAATCGCTCTGGCTCCTGCGGCGATTCATATGGATTCTGTTCCACCGGCTTACTCGCTGTCGGGAATCGTGCCCAAAAACTCGCCCCACCACCACCATCAGCCACAGCAAATCGCGGATTGTGAATCGGAACATGGGGCTAGGCTTGAAAGAGGTTATGTTTTGCTCCAGTCGAATCTGGACAGCCGCCGGTGTTGGGTTATTTTGACCCAAGCGGAGGTTTTTATGTCAAAGTCAGCGCGGCGGAAGTTTCAGGATTCAGAAAAAGTGGCGATTCTCAAGCGGCATCTGGTGGAGAA
>JANNTN010000764.1:0-1976 GCA_031394445.1 Anatilimnocola sp. | reverse complement strand
GCTGAACCAAAACAGGCACTTCTCGGTTGTTCGGAGGTCCGCCATCGCATGCTATGGTCTGGCTTCTGAATGCCGGCCTCATTGCAAGCCTCTGCGGGCTGGCTCTCGGGTTTGCGACACCAATCTCGTCGCTGCTTTCTTGCGGGTTCATGCTCGCGGTTAATTCGGTGCAGTACGGGTATGGCAAAATCGGCCACGACATTCTGCCCGTGCTCGCACCCTTGTTCATGGCGTTTTCCGGCTGGGGAGACGCCTACTCTGTCGATAACAAACTGGGCATTCGCTATCCAGGGCGAGCGTGGTGCCAAGCACTGTTTGCAGTCGTCATTGGCATGGCGATGATAACTGCGGCTTGGCCAAAGCTGTCGACTGGCTGGATGCGGCTGGATGGGAGCGCGGTTCACGGCGAGGTCGTGAACTACTACTTCGGTTATGGCTCCAAGGCGAAGTTGGCTCCCGTGCTGATGGCTTCCACTCCAGGCATCGCCTGGGAGTTTTTGGACTGGGCGACGGTCGGTATCGAACTCGCCTTTATCGTGGCGTGCATCAAGAGACGATGGTTTCAGGTGACGTGTGCGGTCGCCTGCCTTTTCCATCTCGGCATTCTTTTGTCGATGGATCTCTGCCACCCCTACAACGTGATTGCCTACAGTGCATTCTTCCCGATGGCAACTGCGGTCAGACGCGCGCAATGGTGGCTTCCGCTTTCCATGTTGCTCGCGCTGATCGTGTGTCCGTGGCATGGTTTTCAGGAGTTTGTTGGTCAGGCGATAATTTTTACTGGTGCTATTCTCGCTGCGGCTTGGTTAGTGCGACGCGAAACTAAGGGGCTGTAGCTGTGTGAGTTGGATTTGGGATCCAGTACGCGGTTTAGTGGTTGGCGACTCGCATCATTTCGAATTCAACATCCCCGGTCCAGCTATTCCTTGACCACCAATCTGAACCGTGTCGCCAATCCAGTTTCCTCGTCCCTCACCGGAACGACATCGAATTCCTTTGGCTCCGGCACTTTTACCCACGGTAAAAAGGTTCTCCCGCCGAGTTGGTGAAGTCCCGAATCGAGTGTGCTGCAAGCAGTGCTAGCCCGCATTTCTCACACTTCGGATCATTGCTGGGCGGTTGCGCTCGGGCGGGGGATTCCTCGCGGGCGAGGCGGCCAGAGGGGGGAGCGGTCGAGGCGGTTGATGTTGGTTTTTCGAGTTTTGGGAGACGTTTTTTGATCCCCGCGCAGTCTGGGAGCGCAGTTGTCGTCTCGGATTCGTGAAAAACAAGTCAGGAACTGGCTACGCCGGAGCGGGCCGGGACTGCGGGAGTTGCCAGCGGCAAAGATTGTCAAAGACTTGGGCGACGACGGCTTGATAGGGACGGCTTGAGGCGAGCGAGAACCAGACTCGGCGGACCATGACCCGCACGATGGCTCCGATTTTTAGCAGCTTCAGACGGTGGAGATCGGCAAGCAAAACTACCCAGTGGGCAAACGTCCGGCCGATCACGATCACCAACGTCGAAGCCGCGTGAGAAGTTACAAAAGAATGAATAGACGGGCGTCGCCTGCCTTCTCACGGCGTACTTCCTGCCGAACCCTTCGAGCGCCTTTGACCTTCCATAAATCCGCGTCGAAGGGACCAGCCAGACGAATCAGTGGCTTCCTTGAAATTGACCAAAGCTTTGCACTATTGCCGCCGCTTTGGAATCGCCGCAAGGTCCAGCGCAAGCAGCGAAATAAGTTCCTCGGTTGACGGCTGGTGGGGGGCAGATGTTGCAGTAAAGCCGTTACTCGGAGATTCGCCAGCGAATCTGTCCGGACCACTTGAGGCATTGATGCGATTGATGACATCAAGCACGTCTTCCGCCACAACCCATCCATCGCCATTCACGTCAACGTAGGGCCCGGCGGACGTCTTGATGGGGGGGACCGGTTGTGATCCGGACGCGTTATTAAAATTGATGATGCTTAAAACGTCATCGGCGACATG
>JANNTN010000758.1:0-13463 GCA_031394445.1 Anatilimnocola sp. | reverse complement strand
TGGGGAAGATCAACACCACCTTCCACTTTGCCCTCGCAAGTTGCCGCTGACTTCCTCTGCGCAATAAAAAAGCCCGGCCAACCATGAGACCGGGCCATCTCTCTACGCTTGCAATTCTGTCGCGTAGCGGCTTAGTTCAACTCCCGCTTGGCTTGATGTGCGGCAAAGCGGGCGATCGGACGAAATGAAAGCAATGCGGCGAGACTAGTTCGCTTCGGTCAACGCCGGCCCGCTTCTGGTTCGTTCACTCCTGGTACGGTAGAGAAAAGCATCGGAAGTTAGCAGCGAAGTGAGCAGCGCATTCAGGCTGCCGCCGCCGTCTCGGTAGGCGCGATGCGCTGCTTGCAGGACGGGTGCGTCGTTAAGAGTTTCGTTGCGGCCCATCCAGAAACGGAAAGCGTGTCGGACGAAGACCTGTTCGGCACGCCGGCCATCTGCGAGTCTGCGAATCATCTCGAGGGCATTGGCGACTTTGCCGTCGAGTGCGGAATCGCCCGATTCGATGATCTCGCCGGTGGTATCGACCGGTTTTTCGAGTTCGGTTTTTCGAAACAGGCCGGCGTGGTTGTACATTTCGAACGGCAACCCCAGCGGGTCCATTTTCTTGTGACACGTCCAGCAATAGGCCTCTCGCGTGACGCGCATTCGTTCCCGTAGGGTGTTGCTCGGTTCATTCGGCAGCATCGCGTCCACGGTGATCGGCACATCGGGGATGCCACCGCCCATCAGCCGTTCGCGAATCCACCTGCCGCGGCGAATGGCGTGGTTATCCATGGCATCGGAATGCGAAACGAGCCAACTGGGATGCGTCAGAATGCCCATCCGTTGGCCTTCCGGGGCGGTAGCCAGAATTCGTTCCGGCATCATGGACCCGTTGCCGAAGCTGCGCCGGCTCACGCGGGCGGATGTTTTTGGACCAGACAAATCTGCTTCGGCGACTCTGTGAATGTCATTTGCTCGTTTGCCGAGCTTGGCCGTTGAATCCTGTTTTGTCCCAGCGGCCGCGGCGGCCGCACGCGATTCCTCACGGGAGCGCTGCTCGCCGAAATAAGTATTGTCCCCTTTCGTCGCAACGACTCTGTCGGTGGTTAGCAATTGTTTAAGAACGTCTTTGTCTTCCTGCAAAATGAGCTCGACGAGGCGATCGGTGCTGGCTGTCGCGTCGAACATGGCGTGGTAATGCGCCCTGCCCTGGATACTCACACCCGTTTCGGCCAGCGCTTTGTTGTCTTTGCAGAGGTAGCCGCCCAGGTCGTAGTCGAAGTAATCGCGGAAGAACTGCAAGATGCGAGGCTTTCGCACAGATTCGTCGGCCAAAATGCGTTCGACTTCGCGTTTAACATCCTCCCGCGTCCGCATCCGGCCCTCGACAATCGCCTTCCGCAGTTCTTCATTCGGCTTGAGGTAGCGCAGCGCATGATTGACCGCCAGGCCCAGCTCCCAGTCTTGAAGCATGACGCGTCCCTGCCCGTCCGGCACGCCGCTCTGGGCAAGCTCCGGTCGGAAGAGTGCATCGCGATCGAGAAAGATGGATGACAAACCGAGAACGACGCCGTCTTCTTTGCCAAGTTTTTCGATGGATTGTTTGACGATCGCTAAGTAGTCGTCCGATTCCGCTCTCGTCGGCGGCCGGAAGGTCAACGCTTTGAACAGATAATCGGCCGCGGCACGCAAACGCTCGTCTGTAACTCCCGCCTCCTTCATCAGGTCATGGACCGGCGTCAGAGGACGCAAGACTTTGGTGCTGTACACCAGACTGGTGGGCAGTCCGCGCAGATCCCCTTGCATCTTGTCGGCGATGGATTTGGGATCGTCCGTGATCTGATAGGGCTCTGCAATGCTCAGCGGGCCGTAAGCCATGTAGCGAACAATATCCGCGGCCATGCTCATGATCTGCGTCGATTCGGCGCTGTTGACCGTGTAGAAGTCGGGGTAATTCTTCAACCCGTGCCTGCGCGCCGAAGCCAAGACGGCAGGAACGCTCTTCACCGCCGTGGCGTAGGCCACCGTTCCGCCCTGCCAGTAAATGATATTGTCCGTCCCGAAATACAGCTTGAGTTCACCGCCGTGATTGGTAGGAACGGCGTCGCCATGCGTGCGCAGGCCCGGATCTTCCGGATCGAACTTCGGTTCCGTGTTGATCAATTCGTTCAGCCGCGTGATGTGCTCTTGTGGCGTCACGCGCCAGAGGCGGGCCGGAGAGGATGTCGGCGCGAGCTGGATTTCGCCAGGCAACGGACCGAACAGCAGGTCGTGATCGACGAAATTAGCTTTGTCGGGATCGAGGTGAGCGCGGAACCCGCCCTTACCGCGCATCACGCGCGTCAGTTCGCCGACGATCCAGTCGGAAAACTGCAACCGCCCTACGACGTCGGGCTGCTCCGCATCTTTCGGCGGCATCTCCTTGAGCGCGACCTGAGCCCACACGCTTTTCCAACTCGCGGCGTTGACTTCATCCACGGGCCCCAAATTATGAAGCGAAAGTCCACCGGCGGGTTCGGTCGCGCCGTGACAATCCACACAGTGGCTGACGAGAAAAGGCCGGGCAAAGCCGTCAAAATTCTTGTCGATCTTTTGTCCTGGCGTATAAGTCTCACCGCTTACGGCTGACGGCAGCGCAAAAGCCAACGGCACAGCCAACGGCACAGCCAACGCCAGCGGCCAAGCCAATGCCAACCAGCGAGCCCAGACGATACGGAGCCCGGTCATGCCAACACTTCCTTGAGTGGTCCGGCGTCCACGTCGAATTTTCTCGCCAGTTGATCGCTCATGTTGAACCGATCGACCTTGCGGCCCGCGGCACGCAGCAGCGTCGTGTACAGCGCGTTGATCGGGCGATTACCGTCCAATTGCGTGAAGCAACCAGACTTGAAAACGCCACCGCAGTTGCCCAGCAACATGACCGGCCAGGTGGCACCATTGGTGTGCTGTTTGTCCGCGTTGTTGCTGGTATAGACGATCAACGTGTTGTCCATCATCGTGCCGTTGCCCTCGGGCACGCTCTCCAACGTTTCCATGATCCGCACCAGCATCCGGCTGTTGTACTGGCGAATCTTGATCCAGATCGGATTGTCGGCCTGCTCCATGTGTCCCAGATTGTGCCCCTGTTGATCGATCCCCAGCCCTTTCCAGGCACCAAAGATCTCGCCGCGTCCCGATCCGATGGTCAGCGTATTGGTGATGCCCGACGCGAGCGCGGAGACACCAAGATCCAACAAAACATCGTGCCAGTCCGTTTCGAATTTTGGTTTGGTGTAGCGCTCGTCGATTTTTGGTGCGAACTTGCGTAAATGATCGGCAACCGTGTCGAGGCGCTCGCGCAGGCCGTTCGTTTCCTTGAATCCCTGCACAAATTGCCCGTAGCGCCGCTCGTCCGTGGCCGGCAGCGATTGGCCTTTTGCGGCGGCCAGCATTTCGATCTGATTCATGACATTCGAGCGGGCTTCGTGCTGCAGCCGAATGCCGCCCGTGGAAATACCGCCGTACAGCAACTGAAAAAGCTGATTCGGATTCGAATACATGAAGATCGGTTGCCCAGCACCGCTGGCCGAAAGTGTGGCAATCGTGGGCTTGGTCGTCATGTTCTCCAGGGAGTCCATGCCGATGCACAGGTGCGGAAGCAGCGTCTGCGGCAGGGCCTTGCTCAGTTCATAATCGATCGTGGACGCACTGGGCGGCACCCCGTCGCCGCCGCGATAACCGCCCAGCGCACCGAAGAAGGCGCTGTGCGACGGACTGGTGTGCAGGCCGTGCAGGCCGTTGATAATGTGCAGTCGTCCTTTGTAGGGCTCCAGCGCCTCGATAGGCTCGGGAAGTCGGGCCTTCGCCAGCGAACCGCTCCGTGTCATCCCGTCCGGAATGCAGGTCGCCGGATCGAAACCCTGGTTCTGGAGAAAGAAAACGATTCGCTGAGGTGACCCGCTAACGACCGGCGACGCCATCAGCCTTTCAGGAAGCAGCGAGACGCCCAATGCCGCACCGGAACAGGCCGCCATGCCTTGCAACATTTCTCTTCGGTTGAGCATGATGGATCCTTCGGCGAAGTGGACTGTCGGTTATTTTGAAAGTCGTTCGTATGCGATCTTGGCCGCTTGCCAATGGCTGAATTCCATACCGCCGTCGTTTCACGATACCCTCTGCCCGCTGCGGGTGAGCAAAAAGCAGCGGCAGGCGTAATCCGGAACGGAATGGTTGGCAGGGAATGGTCAGACTGGATCTGTAATGTAATTCAGATGCTTGAGCTTCCGCAACTATTTGAACCCCTGGCGGGGAATCATCGCAAGCGGTTTACCGACAATAGCTTATGACGCAAGAGTCCGAATCTGCTCCACATTACTTGCGTTTGGTGCCGCGCCGTTTCACCGCTTTTGGCTTCACGCTTTGTTTGGCAGCGACGGTTTTTTTCGCAGCGTTAATCTTCCGCCTTTTTTTACGGGCCACAAACTGGCCTAGCCCCAACTCGGTGCGGTGAGTCGTAACGGCAGCGACCGTCCACCCGAGTTTTTCCGCCGCCATTTCCGGGGAGAGAATCCGCACCGCCAGATCGTCGCGGCCTGACCATCGCGGACGCTTTGGTATCGCTGAACGCATAAATGGCAAGAGTAACGACAACGAGCCACTAACGCCAGTTTGCCCGCCAAAGCGCCGCCGGCCGTCGCCTCCGATGGGGATTTTCCCTTGTCAGTTTTGCTGATGAGCAACCAGAGAGCAAGATAAAAGCCATCCAAGGCCTCAGCGGGCCATCGCAAGAATGACGGCACCAGCGGCAATGAGCGTTCCGCCGAGCCAATGCGCCCATGTGAGCGACTCCCCCAAAATAACCGCGGCGAGCACCATCACAACCACGACGCTGAGCTTGTCGATCGGAGCCACTTGCGAGGCATTTCCCATTTGCAGCGCCTTGAAGTAGCACAGCCACGAAGCCCCCGTCGCCAGGCCGGAAAGCACGAGAAACGTCCAAGCCCGCGGCGCGATCGACGACAGCGATTGCCGATTCAAAACGGCCGCGATTGACCAGGCAAAAACAAACACGACGCTGGTGCGAATGGCGGTCGCCAGATTGGAATCGACATCCTTGACTCCCACCTTAGCCAGAATCGCCGTCAGCCCCGCAAACAGCGCCGACAGTAAGGCCCATGATAGCCAGGTCATTGTTATCGCCTTTCTAGTGGCACGACGATCAGCAGCGTGCGGAGGTAGCACGCACGGGTGGCTATCGAAGTCGCTTTTGCACCCAGAGCCGAAACCAGACAAGAGCAACGAGCCAAACCAAAACGAAGACCAGCCCGGACCAACCCATCAACGCATCAGTCATGCGGCTAATTCTACCCGCTCAGGTCCAACCCTCGCCAACATCCTTATTTACCCACCTGGGCCCCCGCGGCCAGCGCCAACAGCAGGTTCGGGCCGAATTCTAGGCGATCTTGCACGGTGGGCCAGCGATTCAGCTTGGTCGAAAAGCCAATCCGCTGCTCCATCAGCATCACCGGCACGGCGGCCTCTTGATACAACGAATTCGTGCTGCCGCCGGCACCTTCCGAGACCCGCAACTTTCCTGGCTGCGACGGATCGAAGCTGGTCGCGGACATCAGCCGGTCGTAAAACACGTTCATCTTGGCCAGATTCGCCGCATCCCCCGCCTGCGTGGCCACATATTCGCCGGTCTCCGTATTGTGCATGTTCAGCATCAAGTCGATCGGCCGCTCGCGCCGCACATAATTCAAAATCGCCTTCTTGAAGTACCACACCTCTGGCAACTGATCCAAATACTTCTTGTCGCGCAGGTTCACTTCACTCCAATGCCGGTTCGGATCGAAGCCATGCACGTTAAACCGCGGCAAGCCGATCGCGCAGCCGTCCACCGCCACCATCGGCGTAAACACGCACACATTGCCAGCCCGCAGCGCCTTCGCCTCCGGCGCATCGGAAACCGCAAACCGCAGCGCCCCCTCCGCGACATACGACGTGCCACCTTCCCATGCGTGCTGCCGCGCTTGCAGCCAAATCGTCTTCTTTCCGTCGTCGGCCTTGGCAAAATCCGTCGCTGTCACCATCACCAAATCGCGGCCTTGTACCGACTTGCCGATCACTTCTACTCGCACATGCGGCGATTGCTTCAATTCATCGACCAGCGACACCAGCCGGCTATGCGGATACATCGCCTGCGTCGCCAGCCAGATCGAATCCGACTTCGGCGTCAGGCGGATCGTCGCTTCTTTCGCCTCGGCATCCCACGTCATGTTCTCCGCGTGGCCCCACGTGCGGCCATCCGCGCTCAGCGCCGGTCGAATTTTCTCATTCATCGGGCACGAGCCCGGCTTATCGTTGTATTCGCCGACAAAATCGGTCAGTGTAATCGTCAGTTCACGGCCACGCACGTGATCCATCCGAAAGCAATACCACGTCGCCGCTCGATTGCGCCCTCGCTCGTCCTGCTGCCCCAGCACATGCACGCGAAAAGTCGTCTCCCCCAACTTCTCGATCCGCCCCACAGACGCCCCTTCAAACGCCGTGCTGAACGTGATCTCCCCAGCCTCTGCCGCATACGATGGCCGTGCGCACACGGCCATCCCGGCTGACATCAAGAAGCAAAAAGCTAACCGCGCAATGACTCTCATTTGCATATCGAACATCCCACGAAACGCTTTTACGCAGTTTTTTCAAAGAGCGAATACAGCCGTAGCGTCTTATCGGCATGAGCCACGGCAACTTGCCGCTTATCCGGCGACAGCGACAGATCCCGCCCGTCATTGGGCAGCTTCAGCTTAAAGAACTCAATCGCTGTTTTCTCGGAAAAGCCCTCGCCTTTCCAAAAATAGAGCCAACCGCCCCCCCCACCGCCCGTCAACCCGATCCAAAATCCATCGGGATGATAAGCGACTCCCCACGCCAACCCGTTCACTTTCTCCTTGGCCTCCAATTGCACGACGATTTTGCCTTCCGCCATATCCAGCAATTCCACCGCCGCGTTACCAATGCCCGCAAAGGCATTCGTGACGTTGGTAATGCCCCCTACCGCCAATTGCTTTCCGTCGCCGCGAAACGCCAGGCCCCGCGCGCCGCCAATGTCCGCGCGAAACGTCGTGTCATATTTATAAAGCGCCTCCGCCGCGTTCAGATCGCGCTGGTGCTTGCCGCTCGCCCAATTCCATTCCTTCAAAACACCTTTCAGATCGCACGACACCAGCGTCTTACCCGCTGGATGAAACGCGACGTTATAGACATGCGCCGCATGGCCGGCAAACTGTGCAACGAGCTTCCCATCCGCCGCATCCCACAGTTTCACCAAATTATCGTTACCGCACGTCGCGATCTGCTCGCCCCCAGGACTCACCGCCAGCGCCCGCAGCCATCCTTGATGGGCATCGATAACCCGCGCTGGCCGCGGCTTCTCGTCCGCCGCGGGCCAAAAGATCAGCCGCCCGTCGTAACCTCCGCTATACAGAACATCGCCGCTCGGTGAGCAGCCCAGCGCCCGCACCCAGCTATCGTGCGCGGCCAGCGGCGTCGCGGTCTTCGCCGACAGATCGAACCGCTGCACCAGGTTGTCTTCCGCGCCGAAAAACACATAGCGGCCGGTCGGGTCGAAGCGGCACGCCACCAGCGGCCGCTCATGCTTGTGTTCGAGCGAGACATGCGTCTTCGTTGCGTCGATCGGCCGTGCGTCCGCCATCGCTCATCACCCGCTTATACTCGATTTTAAGCCAGCAACTCTTTGATCGGCCCCTTCGCCGGATCGGCCACCGGAAACTTTCGCCCACCGATGTCGAACTCTCCCTTCGAATCGACTCCGATCCCCGCCAGCAATGTATGAAATACGTGCCCATGATCGACTTCGCGTTCGGTCACCGCTGTGCCATTGTCATTGGTCTTGCCAATGCACGCCCCACGCTGAATCCCCGCGCCCCCCAGCAGCACGCTCCACGCCGTCCCCCAGTGGTCCCGGCCATACCGCGAATTGATCTTCGGCGTTCGGCCAAACTCCGACATCACGCAAATCAGCGTATCCTCGAGCAGCCCTCTCTCCGCCAAATCAGCCACCAGCGTCGCAAACGGCAAATCAAACTCCCCGAGCTGCTCGATGTGAAAATCAAAATTCTCGAAATGCGTGTCGTAATTCGAGTGGTTGATTTGCACAAACGGCACGTCCTTCTCCAGCAGCCGCCGCGCCAGCAAACAATGCTGGCCAAATTCATGCTTGCCATAGCGATCGTGATCTTTCGCCGGCTCCTTCGCCACGTCAAACACTTCTCGCTGCGTCAACAAGTCCGCGGCCTGATCGTAAGAAAACGTGTAAGCGTCGGTATCCGCCGTCCGCCGGCGTCCCGCAAAGCGATCGCTCGCCGCCGCACGAAACGCACTCCGCCGCGCATCCGCCTCCGCGCTCAGCGAGGCCAGCCGATCCGTGTATGCTGGCGGCTTGCCATCCTCCATCACCACCGCCGCATATTTCGGTCCCAGATAGGCCGCTTGCCCCGTCCCTCCACCGCCGCCACGAATCAAAATATGCCCCGGCAGCGGAAAGCGCCCCTCCGGTGTTAAAGTTTTCGCCGCGACCGCCCCCAAATGCGGATAATCCGTCCCCAACATCCGGTTCCGTCCCGTCACCATCTCAATCTGACCCTTGCCGTGGTCCTGATTCTTCGTGTTCAGGCTCCGCACAATCGCCAGATGGTGCATCTGCTTCGCCGTGTGCGGCAACAACTCACAAATGTGAATGCCCGGCACCGAAGTCGCAATCGCGCGAAACGGCCCGCCCGTATCGGTGTTCGGTTTCGGATCCCATGTCTCCAGTTGGCTCACGCCGCCATGCATGAACACATTCAAGATGCGTTTATGCTTCCTCTTGATCTGCTCGGCCACTCCCGGCGTCGCCGCCAGCGCCCCGCCCAAGCCGCTCGCCACCGCGGCCGCGCCGCCGGCCGCTGCACCCAGCAATGACCGCCGCGAAAACAAATGATCGGCCGAATGACACGCATATTGGCATTTCATAACGACACATCCTTAGTGATTCGCATCCTTAGGGATTCTTATCCCTAACGATTCTTATCTTTAATGGTTAAAGCGAAACTCCGACGACGACAACAACGCCCACACCATCTCGCCAATCGCGACCGCGCGATCATCCGTGCGATTCTTCAAATAGTCGTTCACGGCCGTTTCTTCATTTTCCAGGGCCGCTCGCGAAAAAACCGCCCACGACATTTCATCGACTAGAGCCCGAGTATCTTCGATTTTCCACAGCCGGGCCACCAAATTCTCCCCTGCCGGCTTAAGCCACGCATCGATCGTCGCCCCATTTCCAAAAAACAACGCCTGATTCACCGTCGCCTGAAATTCCTCCCCCAGCAGCCCGCCATACTGCCGCACAAACTCCGCGTTCGTCCCCCGCAGTTGCCCCAGCATTTCCATCTGAATCAAATTCAGCTTCACGCGCTGCCGCTCTGCTCCCTCGGCCGTTTTCATTGCCTCCGGAGGCTTTTTCTCCAACTTCTCATCAACCGCTGCAACCTGCCCCCGCAATATCCCCGTCGCCTGCATCGCGCTAACCGCAAACTGATCCGCCGACAGCGGCTTCAGCGCCGCCACCTGCCCAGCAATCGTCCATTTTTCCACGATTCCGCTCCACGCCGCGGCCGCCTTGATCGGGTCCGACTTGGCCAGCACTGCATATTCACCCAGCGCTTTGGCCGCCGCAATCTGCGCGTCGCACTGCGCAACGCCATAGTTCGCCTCAGCCAGTCGATGCTGCGCCGCCAGTTGCGTCTGCTCAACCTTCCGCAGGCTCTCCACCGCCGGACGCTTCGCAATCACCGCTGCCAATGCCGCTTCCGCATTCGCCAACCCCTGCGCCGCGTCCGCTTCCACCCTTCCCGGCTGTTGGCTCGTCTTCCTCGCCGCTTCCGCGCTAACTGTCAACTCAGCCGACCGTGCCGCCACCTTCTCCGCAGCTTCGATCAGCACTTTCTCGCCCGGCAACGCCGTTGCCGCTACGCTCAACTTTCCCGCCGCAACAGACACCGCCGTCGCTTCTTTCTCTATCTGCGTGACAAGCTCCGCGGCGTTCCGCCGATCCGCTGCGATCTTTTCCAATGACTGCCGCGCCTCGGCCACTGTTTTTTCCAGACCGGAAAGCTCGGCTACGATCCGCACATCTTCATCACGTACCTGCTTAAACGCCGCCTTGGCCTGCGCGAGCGCCTCGGCGAGCGGCTCAACTGTCTTTTGTTTAACTAACTTGTTGCGTTCCAATTGCTCCACGCGCGCCGCCACATCGGCAAAGTTCACCATCTCCGGCTGCGGTGCCTCGCAAGTCCGCTGATACGCTCGCGTCAGCGCCGCCGCACGCAAGAGCGGCCGCACTTGAAAACCGCCTTCCGAAAACTCATCCGCCAGCAGCGTTAACAACCGGGGATTCGCCGGCGGGTTGCCCGCATAGTGAAAATCGAGCGGATGCACGATCCCCCGCCCAAACATCAGCGCCCACAGCCGATTCGCCATGTTCCGCGCAAATTCTTCGCTCCCCGGCAACATTTCCGCGAGCGCCCCGCGCCGACTGAATTTCGGCACTCCGCGCACATCCTTCGCCGGCGCGACGGCATATTCCTGCCCCTTCGTAAACTGCGGCTCAACAAACAGCACCGCCCCCTTCGGCACTCGCGGCGTCGTTTTGTCCTGGCTCGCCCCCGTAAAAACCGATTTAAAGCTGGCTTCGCCGTCCGCCTTCTCCGCGAGCGAAACCAACTTCGTCTTCGTATCGGTAAACAAACTCGTCCGCTGCACAAACGCAAACAGCCCGTAATAGTCATCCTGGTAATAATCGTTAATCAGCGGATGATCGTGGCATTGGCAACATTGCAGATCCATTCCAAACGCGAGCCGCCCCAGGTCGCGCGTGATCGCGTTCGGCTCCGCGTCGCGGTTGAGCGCAAACTTGGCAGCCCCCCGCTGCTTCTCATCGTGCCCATCGGCCTGAATCAGCTCGCCAAACAACCGATCCAGCGGCTTAGAATCCGCCACCGACTGATACAGATATGCTTCCCAATCCGCCTGATTGACTACCTTGTCCGCCCTCCGCTCGATCAGCATCACGTCCAGAGTGGCCGTCATGTGCCGCAAAAATTCAGCACTCGCCAGCAATTCATCGATCAGCCGCTGTCGTTTATCGCCACGGCTGTCCACGACAAACGCCCTCGCCTGCCCCCCGGTCGGAATCACGCCGGTCAAATCGAGAAAAACCCGCCGCACGAAATCCGCATCGCTACACACCGGCGTCAGCGGCCCAATCGCCGCCGCTTCAATCAGCTCGTCGATGCGTTCATGTAGCGCGGCCTTGCTCGTCCCATTACCTGTTGCCCGGCCAACCTCATCATCAGCCACCATCGGCGCGCACCACGCCGTGACTAGCGCATAAAAAACAATCGCGGCAACAGTAGCCACTCGTGCCATGCCAATGCCAGGAGACTGTCTGCCGGCGCGCCAATCCGTTCAGCGACACCGCGACAAGCCGTTTAGGTGGGAGGTTTTTTTGCGGGGGAGGCGGCCCATCATCCTTCGACCGGCCAGCACACAACTACCAGCATAGGTTCTCCGCTATTCCCAAGTCAATCTGAACACCCCCGTAGTTACCTCCGCCGGGCGGAAACCAAGAACCCCCCAGTCGCTATAACTTAGCGATCAATCTCACACACCAAGCAAAATAAACGCCCGCAAAAGCAGCACTGAAACGCAACTCCTTGCTCCCGCATTCCATATCCGATCCCTCCGTTCCCTCCTGTTCAATTCTCTCCCATCCGCGCCATTCGCGTTTTCCGCGGTTGTTCTCCTACTTCTTGATTTTCATCCGTTTTGAATCCCCTTCACGGCCTTTGCGCTCTTCGCGTTAAATACACTAGCCGTGGCCCCACCGGCATTCTCACAGCCGGCACGCCCTCCTGGCCACAGCTCATTCCATGAACAACCCATCCACACGCCAAGAACCGTTTTCGTTGGCCACCAAAATACGCAGCTTGCCGGGAGCAGACTTCTGGCCGCCTGTCAGTTCGTACAGGCACTGGCCGCGCTTCAATCCATTCAAATCGACCATTTCATAGCCGAGAAAATTAATCGGTCCACGCATGGCGGGCTTGGCTCGCACCTCGCGTATAAACGACTCGCGGCCCTCATCGCTTTTGAACTCGGCGGTTGTCGATTCCCAAGCCGGCTCTAGTTGGCCAGCCAGAATCTTCGCCACAAATTCATCCGCAACCTTTTGGCCCACGGCCGAATCCGCCACCGGTTGACCGCGACTGCAGCCCATTACCGCCGCTGCAAGTAGGAATGCCACACGCATTAATTTACGCATCAGGTTTGGCACATTAGGTATTATAGTTCAAAAATCTCCGACCGATTCACCGCCATTGCGAGTTCCCAGCGCTCGCCACACTTGCAATTCAATCGTGTTGCTGACCGCGCGAACCGAACCATCCATCATCGACACGTTGACGGAGTTGGGATGAAAGCTCCGGCTGGTAACGGCCGCATAGGTTGGCAACGTAATCGATTCGCCATCGCGCTGCGAAGTCACATCCACGTCGAATGTTTGCCCACCAGAAACAAACGGCACCTTGGTGTTGGGAGTAAAAGTCGTGGTAAAGCCCGTTTCGTGTACATCACCTTCCACCCATTCCGTATGGCCATTGCTATCGAACGTGCCCCCGAAATATTGGGCGACAGCCGTAATGTTGGCCGGCGGAGCCATTCCCACCGTCGCCGGCTTGCCGGTATCCCACATGTTCGGCTGATACGCCTTGCCCTCGGCCGCTCCCAAGGTTGAGCTCAGGCCGTCAGCGATTTCCGCCGGCCGAAAACAGCGATTGGGGGCGAAAGCGCCATCCCCAGCCGCGTCGCTCGCCGGATCGTAGATAAACCACGTTCCCTCGTTGAAATTGTAGTTCAGAGGGTAGTGCAGCAGCTTGGGGGTCACACGCTGTTTCACATACGGATCGCTCGCGCAGATATAGGTCGCTACCCGGGTCGCGCACACTTGAGGGTTATTGGTGAATTCCTTCTGCGACGCAAAGTCGATCATGTTCGCGAGATTCGCCTGCTCCAAATAAGGCAGCAATCTGGCCTGCGCAGACCACGGCTCGAATGTCCGCGTCCGGGGCACAACGGAAATCGGTGGAAACGTTCCGAGAGCTGCTTGGTAGTTGTGCAGAGCCAGCGTCACTTGCCTCAGGCTATTCTTGCACTTCATCGAACGCGACGACTCGCGCGCGGACTGCACCGCCGGCAATAACAGCGCAACCAGCACGCCGATAATCGCGATCACCACCAAAAGTTCAACGAGTGTAAAGGCTTTGCGACTGAAATGAATGAGTGGCATGTCCCTCATGTTATTCGATACCCTTTAAAATTCCCATCTAACCGCCAATGCTTTCGTGCTTTTAACACTAAACGCGAGTCTTTGCCAAGACTCGCCA
>JANNTN010000754.1:0-3156 GCA_031394445.1 Anatilimnocola sp. | reverse complement strand
CGGCGAGTGCCGCGAGAAGAAGAAGGGGCAGGGAAGCCATGAGAGATGCTCCTTGACGGATCAGCAGCGCGGCAATGCCCCTGGTAGCCGCGTGCTGATAGGGTCAAGGATACGCGATTGGCTGCGAGAATGCAGCGCGGGAACGAAAAAGCCGCGACCAATGTTCGCGGCTTTGTGGAGCTCGCCGCGTGGACGCGGCGGCTAAACGGGTTTTAATTGGCGCGTAACGATTACCACGGTCCGCGGACGGGATAGACGCCGAGTTGGTCGGTGTGGCTGGGCCAATAGGGAGTGGTATTGATCTGGGAAGCGCCGCCGGGGATGGCCATTCCGCCGGGGTAGTCGCGGTGAAATTGGTGATAGATCGGAACCATTTCCGATTGAGCGACGCCCCAACTGAAGCTGGTGTGCATTTGGGAGTTGGGCGGCACGACGAGCGCGGTGGTGGTGCCATACGGCGTGTAGGCATAGGGGCCGTGCCAGGGGCGCTGGGCGGCGTAATATCGCGCGATGATGTCGGCCCGCTTGGCGTGCTTACCGCCAATACCGCCTTCAAACGCAGATGCGGATTGAGACGAAGCCGCGAGGAGGACGACACTCGCGAGGATGGTAAGAGGGCGAAGGTGTTTCACGGGGGATGCTCCGAAGATCGGATTGGGGGAAGGGCCGATCGGCGAGTTTGGGGTGTGCGGTTTTTTGTGGATCGTCGTGGGCGGTCCAAATTGTTTAGTTGAGTGCGGTTCGCGGCGGTTGAGCGTCCTGCGGACTATGAGACTAGCGAACCGCGACAAGACCACTGCTGCGCGGTGGTGCCCTTCGAGGCTTTGGTGGGCCGGCGCGAGCAAGCTCGCTGGTCCCACCCTACGGCGCGGCACACGGAGTGTGCCTACTACACACTACCGCCAGGGGAGCCAGGAGTGGTGGTATGAAACGTGGGTGCGGTTCAAACCCTGGCCGCCGTTGTAGTAGCGGTGGTAAGTGCGGCTGTGGGCGTACATGAATTCGTGCGGCATCAACGGCTGGTACGTGATGTGCGTATGGCCGACGTGCGGAGGCACCGGACGCGGCGAGACATACAACTCCGCGCCGTTGCCGGTGCAGCTTGGCCAAGCGTAGTAGTTGTAAAACAGATCGGGCTGGCCATAGAACCGATATTGGCATTCACCGTTGGAGCAAGAGCGGCAGCCGGCACCGGGCCCTTTCCATTCGCGAATGGTCGGCGGGTTGCCGTAATTCACGACGCCATTGGGATAGCCGCTGGCATAGGCCAGGCCCCAGTGGGGCGGGGTGGCGAGGTTGCCGTGAATGCCATAGCCGCCGCCCGTGGCCGAAGCCGCGGCTGTTGCATTGGGGCAGTTGCCATCAATGGGAACGTTGGAGTCGGCGTAGTAGTCGGCTCCACCGAACGGGGCGGGCTCTTCGGCAATGACCCGGCCAGCCAAAATGGTGGTGGCGAGCAGTGAAAATACGATCCAGCGTTTCATGGCGACGACCCCTCCGTGAGTCATAGCGAACCGACGGCACACGGAGTGTGCCTACTACGGTGTGCTCCAAGCCTATGGCGGTATTACCGTGGACGGCTTTCCGTTTTCTCGGATAATTCGGCGCGTGCGGGTGAGTCTTTGTGTGCTTGGCACGACAGTCGGTAGGGGTGTGCCGGCGCGGGCGTTAACACCGTTAAAGCCGACTGGGATTGAGGCGGCAAAGTCGGTATAACCGGTAGAGTTTTACAAGCTCGCGGGGCGGGGAATGGCAGATCGAAGGCCCTCGCTCGCGCGTCGGGTTAGTGAGTTGGTAAATGGTCGAAGCCCCTCGCTTGCGCGTCGGGTTGTTGTGGTCTGTTAGTGTGTTGGTAAAGGAGTGCCACGTTGAGTGCTGTGAAATCACGACTGTCGCCGGGTCAGAAGTCGCTGGAATTTGCTAAAGGCGAAACGGCGAAGGCGGAGGCTGCGAATGGCTCGTCGGCGAAGGTGGAGGCAAACGGGAAGGCCGAAGCCAACGGCAAGGCTGCTTCGAATGGCCATGCGCACGAGGAGGAGCATCTGAACGAGGCGGACCACGAAGAGCCGGCGGCAGAGGGCCGCGGCGGGCGGCGGCGGGCCACTGCCGAGTCGATGGCGACTAAGCAGCGGGATATTTCCGTCAGCGAATTCTTTGCAAAGAACCGGCATCTGCTCGGGTTCGATAATCCACGGAAGGCGCTCCTCACGACGGTGAAAGAGGCGGTTGATAACTCGCTGGATGCGTGCGAGGAAGCGGGGATTACTCCGGAGATTTGGGTGGCCGTGGAAGCGACCGGGAACAACCGGTTCAAGGTGAGCGTGCAGGACAACGGGCCGGGAATCGTCAAAAAGCAGATCCCGCTGATTTTTGGCAAGCTTTTGTACGGCAGCAAGTTTCATCGCCTGCGCATGAGCCGCGGGCAGCAAGGCATCGGCATCTCGGCAGCCGGCATGTACGGCATGCTCACGACGGGCAAGCCGGTGAAGATCATCAGCTAGCTCTCGCCGAAAAAGCCGGCGCATTATTTCGAGCTGCAAATCGACACCAAGCGGAACATGCCGGAGATTATTAACGGCAAGGGGGAAGGGATTGATATTGATGGCGGGAAAAAATTTCACGACGAGTTAAAAAAGCACGAGATCGATTTTGAAACGCACTATGCGGTGGAAGAAGGCAAAGAGCCGCAAGAGGTGAAGAGTGGCACGCGAGTGACGATTGAGTTGGAAGGGCGGTTCATTCGTGGCCGCGGCAGCGTTGATGAATATTTGGAACAAACGGCGATCGCCAATCCGCATGTCACGATTCATTACCTCGATCCCGACGGGAGCGCGCACGATTACCCGCGCGCCGCGCAGGATCTTCCCCCCGAGCCGAAAGAGATCAAACCGCATCCGTATGGTGTGGAGCTGGGCCGGCTGATGACGATGCTCAAAGCCTCGCCGCCGGTGACGATCTCGGCGTTTCTGTGCGACAACTTTTCGCGCGTCAGCAGCTCGGTAGCGCGGAAGATCTGTGACACGGCCAAGGTGAGTACGCGCGCCAGTACGACGAAGATCGGGCGTCACGAAGCGGATGCACTGTATCAGGCGATTCAGAACACCAAGATCTCTCCGCCGGCGACCGATTGCATTTCGCCGATTGGCGAGCAGTTGT
>JANNTN010000749.1:0-16712 GCA_031394445.1 Anatilimnocola sp. | reverse complement strand
CGCCTCACTCTCCGGTGCAGGCACCGCAGCAAGAGGTGGCGCGGTATCGGGGGAAGATGGCTCGGGGGTGGGATCCCCTGCGGGGGGAGCGGTGGAAAAGGCAGCAGGAAATGTCGTTGGTCAGCGGTAAACTTTCGCCGTTCGAGCGCGAAGTGGGGCCGCCGTACTTTTTTGAGGATGCTTACAAAGCGCTGGGGCCGGGAGAGGTGAGTAAGCCGCTGCCGTGGGGAGAGTTGACGAGCGAGCAGCAGACGTTTCAGGCGACGAAGATGTCGATTCACGCGGCGATGGTGGATCGGATGGATCGGGAGATTGGCCGCGTGGTCGAGCAGATCAAGGCGATGCAGGCGATGGATAACACGCTGATCGTGTTTTTGTCGGACAATGGGGCGAGCGCGGAGATTATGGTGCGCGACGAAGGGCACGATCCGGCATTGCCGCCGGGATCGGCGGGAACGCACTACTGCCTGGGGCCGGGTTGGTCCACGGTGGCGAATACGCCGTTTCGGATGCACAAGACGTGGGTGCATGAAGGAGGGATCGCGACGCCGCTGGTAGTGCATTGGCCGGCGGGAATTAAGTCGCATGGCGAACTGCGGAAGAATCCCGGGCATGTGATTGATTTGGTGCCGACGATTTTGGAGGTGGCGGGGGGTAAGCGGCCAGACACCGTGGAGGGTAAGCCGGTTCCAGCGCAGCCGGGCCGGAGTTTGGTTGCGGCGTTTGGCAAGGACAATAGCGTGACGCGGGACTCGTTGTGGTGGGCGCATGAGGGGAGCAAGGCGATTCGTGTTGGCGACTACAAGCTGGTGGCGGCGTCGCCATCGCTGCGCGGCCGGGGCAGCGATGAAGCGGAAGCGGGGCAGAAGCCGGGTGAGTGGGAGTTGTTCGATCTGAGCAACGACAGGGCGGAGACGAACAATCTGGCGGCGAAGATGCCGGATAAGGTTAAGGAACTGGCGGTGCTGTGGACACAAAAAACGGATGAGTTTGCCAAGCTGGCGAGCCAGGACGTGCCGCCGGATGCTGGTCCGGCGCAAAAAGGGAAAGCGAAAGGGAAGAAGAAGGCTGATTGAGGCTGCTCAGCGCAAATAATGCAGCGCAGAAAATTCAGTACGTCGCCATTTTGAACACCAACACACTGCATGCGTCTGCTTCACCGGTTTTACGATTTGCACACGGGCGGCGGTGAAGTCGTGGTAGCCACGATCGTGCAGGCGTTTCCGGAACACGAGCATGTCCTGGTGTTCAATCGCCACCAGGAATCGTGGCTTTCGGCGCAGTTGCGAGCGGCTCCGAATGTGCGGCTGGTGAAAACCGGGACCAAGCTGATTCGCAAACTCGTGGATCAGGTTAAGCCGGATCGCTTGCTGTACCACTACTATCCGCCGATGAAGGCGAAGGATTTTGAGGGTCTGTCTGAGGATCAGCTTTCCCGCACGTTTCTATACAGTCATTGGTATCGCGATGTGCCCGTGGTGCCGGGGCTGGCGGGCTACATCTTTACCTCACCGTTCGGTCAGAGCATCGCTGGGACGGAGGTTGCGGCCTCTCAGGCGTCGATTGTGCTGAACCCGGTGCGGGAGCAATTTTTCGACGTGAGCCGCTGCGCCGGCGGACCGTTCACGGTTGGCCGGCATTCGCGCGATTCGGCGATCAAGTTCTCGCCGGATTTCATCATGCTCTTCGAGCAGATGGAGATTCCGGATTTGCAGGTGCGGGTGCTGGGGTTTCACCCGGCGGTCGAGACGGCGCTGGCGAAGCGGTCGTTCGCGTTTCGACACACTTATTGGATCATGCCGCAAAATACGATTCCGGTGTGGCGATTCTTGCGGTTTCTGGATTTGTACGTGTATAAGACGGCCGATGAATTTTCGGAAACTTGCCCGCTGGTGATTCTGGAGGCGATGGCGGCGGGCATTCCTGTCGTGGCGGAGCGGAAGGGGGGCATTTCCGATCTGGTGCAGCACGGCAAAACGGGGTTTTTGTGCAACGAATCGGCGGATTATAAGCAGGCTGTCGAGCGGCTGTATCACGATGCGGGACTGCGTCACCAGTGTGGGGCCGCCAGCCGGGAGTGGGTTCGCGAGAATGCCAGTTTGGCGGCGTTTCGGCGGGGGCTAGAGAGAGTGCTGGGTTAAGTGACGCATTTGAGTGGCGCAGCGACGAAGTTTCCCAATTTCGCCATTTGGCGTTGCAGGGTAGGATTGAAGGCGTACCGGAAGGCGTGCCTTCCCGTCGTTTCCGTGCGGTGTGCGGGCTTTTGCTGGTAGGGCGAGGGCGGCGCGGGGGCGAGATATGATTCGCAGCAGCGAAATTAGCGTGATTCATGTCGGTGGAGAAACTGAAATCGAATGGAAATGGGAGCACCCTCACCCCAGCCCTCTCCCAGGGGGAGAGGGGGCAGTCGAACGGGAACGGGCACGAGCTGAAGGTCGTGAAGGATGCGACGTGTACGTTTTGTGGGTGCGTGTGTGACGATATCGATTTGACGGTGGATGGGCACCGGATCGTGGCGGCGGAGCGGGCGTGTGTGCTGGGGAAGGGGTGGTTTTTCAATCACGAAGTTGAGGACCGGCCGGCGTGCTTGATTCACGGTCAGCCGGCGAGCGTGGCGGAGGGGATTGAGAAGGCGTCGCAGATTCTGGCGAATGCCAAATATCCGCTGGTGTATGGCTTGTCGGATACGACCACCGAGTCGCAGCGCGTGGCGGTGGGGATTGCTGATTGGATCGGCGGCAATATCGATACGACGACTAGTGTTTGCCACGGGCCGAGCGGGATGGCGTTTCAAGGCGTGGGTGAGGTGACGGCGTCGCTGGGCGAAGTGCGAAATCGCGGCGATCTGATCATGTTCTGGGGCAGCAACCCGGCAGAGAGCCATCCGCGGCACTTCACGAAATACAGCCTGATGCCGAAGGGGCAGTTTTTGCCGAACGGCCGTAAAGATCGGACGGCAGTGATCGTCGATGTGCGCAAGACGAAGTCGGCGAAGGCGGCTGACATCTTTATTCAGATTAAGCCGCGAGCCGATTTTGAAGGGCTGTGGACGCTGCGGGCACTGGCGAACGACATTGAGGTCGATCCCGTCCAAGTCGAGAACGACACGGGGGTGCCGCTGAAGGTTTGGGAAGACTTGATGGAGCGGATGAAGAAGGCCAAATTCGGCGTGCTGTTTTTTGGCATGGGCGTGACGATGACGCGCGGCAAGCACGCGAACAGCGAGGCGGTGCTGGCGCTGACGCGCGATATGAACAAGCACACGCGGTTTGTGTGTAAGCCGAATCGCGGGCATGGGAACGTGACGGGGGCCGATAACGTCGTCACCTGGCGGACCGGGTATCCGTTTGGCGTCAATTTGGGCCGCGGCTATCCGCGATTCAATCCCGGTGAATACACGGCGGCTGACGTGCTGGCTCGCCGCGAGGCGGACGCGGCGCTGATTATCGCCAGCGATCCGATGGCCAATTTCAGCCAGCCGGCGCGGGAACATTTGAAGAGCATTCCCTACATCGCGCTCGATCCCAAAGATTCGCCCACGACGCGGCACGCTGCCGTTGCATTTTGCGTCGCGACGTACGGCATCAATGTTCCTGGCACCGTCTATCGCATGGATGACGTGCCGATTCCGCTACGGCCCGCGTTCGATTCGCCGTTTCCTAGTGATCTTGAGATTTTGAGTGGGATTGAGAAGCGGGTGAAGGAGTTGAAGGCCGTGGCGAATGGATTACCGACGCGACGGGCGAGCTTGCGACCGCCACACGTCTAGGTTTGGCGAATGCGATCCGGTTATTTTGGGTCTTCGGATTTAACGCAGAGGCGCGGAGACGCAAAGGCGCAGAGAATTTTGTCTGTTCGTCTCTCTGTGGCTCTGTGTTAAAGCGAAAGACGATCGGCTAGGTGCTCACTGCATATGCCAAGAAATGGGTGTCACTCTGCGTCGATTTTATGGACACTACTCCGCCGCGGAGCGGTGGCCGGCGGGGCCGCCGGCGATGGGGGTGCCCATGGGTATGGGGCGGCCGGCGGTGAGAAAGCCGAGACGGAAGAGTTCGGCTTTGAGCGTGCGGAAATCGTCGAAGCTGTCGGGATAGACCCAGATCGTAACGGTTGTGCTTTGCGGCTTGCGCGCGGCAATCAGACTGCGGAACTCGGAAACGGGGCCGAGAGCCTGAGCGATCGGCTGGCCTAAGTTGGGTTCGACATCGATAAAGTATATCACGTCCAATTCCACGCCCTGCTGCCGCGCGGTTCCGGAGCGGGTCTCAACCTCGGAGTCCGTTCGTTTCAGAATGTAACGCGCTCCAAACCCGGCAACCTCGGGCAGCGAAAACTCAGCCCGTGGCGTGTCTTTCAGCTTGTGTACCTGGTTGCGGCCGTCGGCCATCATCCGTTCTATCATCTCGTCGAACGGCACATAGGCCAGACGGTGATTCAGCAGGCGAAAATGGAGCTCCGATCCAAACACCGTGCGGGCCATCGGTGTCGGCAGGTGCTCCAGCACGTGCGGCTTGGGCTTGGTGTAGGAAACGGTCGTCGTTTTCAGGCTGGCCAGCTCATTTTTTGACTTGGCCAGCTCTTGTTCGAGGTCGTAGCGGGCGCGCTCGTCGGCGGAAAGCTGATTGCGATATTCGCCCAGCCGCTGCTCGGCAACGGTCACCAAGAGCTGGTACTTTTGCCGTTCCTCGTCGTGAATGGAAGCGGCCAGTTTTTCGTGATCGATCTTGGCTTGCAGGTCTTGAATGCTGGATTCGATCGCAGCGGCTGTCGATTCGGCGGCTTGAGCCTCGGCCGCGGTTGCGGACTGCTCGCTGGCAGCGCTGGCGGAATCGGCCTTGGCCGCGGCGACCATGCCGCGCTTGGCCTGGGCGGCGATGAGCATGACCAGCACAATCAAAATGCCGACGAGGTTGCAAACGACATCGAGGAACGAGTCCTGGCCGGGTGCTTCGATCTGGCTTTCGGTGGTACGGCGTCGCACGGTTGGTAATTGGTTGGTGATTGTTCCCGCGAGGACGCGAGGGCTAAGCGAGGTAGTACACGGTTGATTGGGTTGTTTAGTTGGTGGCCGCGAGGACGCGGGGGCTAAGCTTATCGGCGGATTACATCGATGCCGCTGCCGTGGAGGGCGGTTTCCAGGTTCATGAACTGACGTTCGGCACCGGGAGCGACTTCGACTTGCAGCACGGGCTTCCAGTAGCCGTCGGAGACCGCGAGGCCCCAGCCTTTCACTTCGTTTTGCACGGTGGTGACAACATGAGTCACGTCGTCGGGTGTCAGCTCGGGCGCGATCTTTACAACCTGCGGCGCACGGTTGTCGCCGCGCTCCGGTAGCATAACGACTCGATCGGGCTGGACGCTGACGCGGATAGGACGTGTCACGCCAATGTGATTCGGTTTGGCCTGGGGCAGGGCCCAGTTGCTCCCTTTTTTTGCCGACGAACGTGAGCCGCTGCCGCCTGATTTTGCGGCAGTGGAACCGGAAGGAGCCGTCTTTTGCTCGCCAAAATTCAACGAGGGCATTCCCGGGGTGCCCGATGATCCGGCCGACATGGAAGAGTTGCCCCCCATCGACGAGCCACCTGGCTGTCCGCTGCTGGCGGCGGAACTGCCGCCGGCTGAGCTACCGCCGGAAGAGCCTCCGGCTGAGTTACCTCCAGAAGTGCTTCCACCAGCCTGCGTTCCACCGGCGCTGCCATAGGACTGCGAAGAGCCGGAGGGCGAACCGCCAGTACCGCCGGGAGGATAACTACCGCCGCCGGCGGCAGTGCCACCCGGAGTAGTTCCGTTCGGCGAGCCGCCGTACGGTCCACCTGTTCCACCCGAATATGCTTGCTGGCCGCCAGTGGCTCCATAGCCAGTGCCGTAGCCTGAGCCACCAGAACCGGTACCACCCGGACCCGCGCCGCCTGAACCTGCACCACCGCTGAGCGGCGAATTGGGGAATGAACCGCCAGCCGATCCCAGAGCACCGCCACTTCCTGTCCCAGAGTTCATGCCACTTGTGACCGATGGAATGCCATTGCCACCTGCTCCCGACGAGCCCATTCCTCCGGCACCTGCGGAACCCGCTGCACCGTTGCCGGTGACGCCGTAGCCTCCAGGGCCGCTGGTTCCGCCGGGCACGCCAGCCGTGCCGCGGCCCGAGGCGTTTCCGCCAAGTCCAGCACCAGCGCCGCTGTTACCAGAGCCGCTGCTACCCGCGCCGATAAAGCGTGAGCTGCCCAGGGCAGCGGCAGGATCGGGTGTGAAGGAGCGGAGTGGTTCTTCGCCTTGATAACGTCGCGGCATCATGGCGATCATGGCCGACTGTCGCTGCCGCGCGACGGCGACTGTTTTGTTCAGCGTGGCCGATAAGGCCGGATCGGGGTCGCCGAAAACGAGCATCTTCTCGTCGCTGATCAGCTCGTAGCCCCATTCGTCGTCCCAGGCACTGATCGCAGCCTTTGCGGCGCCAAAAGCGACGACGCCACTGGGTCGCACGACGAGCAGCGGATACGGCTGGCCGGCACTTTTTCCCGCGGTCCGCTCCCAATGGTCGCGAATTGCCCGGAGGGCGCTATCGAGCGGATTCCCCGGTCCCAGCGGCCCGTTGAAGTCATCGACTTTTAATAACATGCCTTCGGGCTGGATGATGACGCCGAATTCGGTGCATTCGACATAAATCGGCCGGCGGCGAGTGCCGGCCCGGCCGTCGTAGGGAATCAACGCGTACGAATCCGAGCTGGTTTGTGTTTTTTTCTTGGCCTGCTCCAGCTCGTCTTTCTTTTTATCGATTTCGGACTTCAGCCGGGCGGCCTCGGCGCGCGCCCCGGTCAGTTCGTCATCGCGGAGCTTTTTGCCCTCGTCGATCGACTTGGCCCGCTCCAGCAGTTCTTTGGCCTGCGCGGCGAGGCGCTGCGTGTGTTCTTCCAGATGAGCGACGCGCGACCGGGTTTCGGCCAATTCATTGGTCTTTTCCGTGCGGCTTTTCTCAAGCAGCTCGCGTTTCCACGAGGCGTCTTCGAGGCGCTCGCGCGCTTGCCGCGTTTCCTCGCTGCTTGTTTGTCCCCCGCTTTTCGCGGCGGCGATGACGGTGGCATCGACGCGTGCTTGCTGCACGAGCAGCACGAGCAACACGATCAGCGCCCCCATCGTGCAAATGAGCACGGCGAGAAACGGAAAGAGTGCAACGCCGACTTGTTGTCCTTTCGCCTTGCGACTCATGCAGCGCGGCCTCGCACCTGCGCGATTTTCAGTTCCACTGGCGGAGTATCCGCGTGGCTTAGGCGTGTCGTGAGCAAGTGGATGGCGGCGGACAGGCTCATCACGGTGTCGGCAAAGTTCTTCGCGCCGGCCAGGGCGGTCAAATTCTCATTCAGCGCCCGCTCCAACTGAATCACATCGCCCGCGGCCCGAATCGCTTGCGTCATCAATTCGCCTTGCTTGCCCAGCTCTTGCTGTTGGGCGTGCAGCAGGCGGGCATTCTGCGAGAGGGCCGTCTGCCATTGTTCCCAGCGAGTCGCCAGTTGCTCGGTGGAGGTTTGTTCGGTCTTGGACAGGTTAGCGGCGAACTGCGTTAGCGATTGCGTGAGCGCCGCGGTGAGGGCGGTTTGCATTTGCTCGCCGGATTGTTGGGAGACGCGCTGCCACTGCTCGTGGGCCGCGCCGATCGAGCGCTGCCAAAGTTCTGCTTGCCGCTCGACAAGCTGTTCGGTGGTTTTGAGCACTCCCTGGGTCATCCGGTGCATGATCTGCACGTTCGGATCGCCCGAGAGGCCAATCATTTCGAATCTGCCGGAGAGTTCATTATTCGCGCGATGCTCGACGGTGTCCAGAATTTGCGATTCGCCGCGGTCGAGCATGAACTGAATGAACATCAGTGCGATCGAGAAGCAGAGGGCAATGGCCGTCGTATCGAACGCGACGTAGAGACCAGCCAAAAGGCCCTGCATGGCCGTATTGAGCGAGCCGCCGGCATCCGCCGAGCCGCTGTTCGAAAGCTCGCGGCCGAGATCGCCCAGGGCATCGGTAATGCCCACGACCGTGCCGAGAAAGCCGAGCATCGGCGTGGCCCAAATAATGATGCGGACGAGCGAATAGCTGTCTTGAGCCCGCCCGCCCGCCACGTCGGCCAGGTATTTCAATTCTTCCGGCAGCGACTCTGCCGAGCCACGCTGGAGAACCGAGTCGAGCGCGTCGCGTAGGCGACGGCCCAGATAGCTGTCTTGCGCGCGGGCTGGCAGTTGCTCCAGCGTTTGGAGCCACTCATTGGCCTTACTCACCGGTTGATTGCCGGGCGATTCGCCGAGCGACACCGACGACAAAACGCCAAATTCTGCGATCAATTCAAACAGCTTGATGAGCAGAGCCGCGAGGCCAACGAAGAAGAGGGCCGTCTCGATGATGTTGATCGGATGGCCCGCGAAATAGCGCAGCATCAACTGATGATGCAGCGGCCCGCGATACAGCAAGGCATAAAACCCAGCAGTGGCACCAAATCCCAGCACCAGGGGCCAGGTCAGGCTGGCGAACATTGAGCCCAGGGAACTTCGTTCTTCGCTTTTCGCCACGGGAGATTCCTTTCTCGTGTCGCCGGCAATCGGCAGACTTTTCCTTGCCGGTAAAATCGTCCTGATCGCTACAGCTTAATGAGGCTTTTGGATTAAAAGCGCGTTTGCTGGCAGTGGTAGCGGAGGTAGCGTTGCTGGCAATGGCAGGAAGAGAGAGTAGGGAGTAGCGAATAGAGAGTAGGTGGTGAGTGGTGAGTGCTAGTGCTCAACGCTCGTTCAACTAATCTGGTTTTGCGGGCGTGATCGCTACAATCGGCAAAGATTGCCAAAGTCTGCCGCTATGATGGGCCGATGTTGTTTGTGTCGCCGCGAGCGAAGACGACTGCAAAAACGAACACGGCGCACATTCCCGGGGGGGACGATTGTCCGGGCCAACCATCTGGTTCGCCCGGACTTTCTCATTTCTTGGCAGCGAGTTGCGCGCACTGACCGCGAAGGGCTTGGAGTCACGAAGCGGAGTAGCACATCAACCGGGAGCAAGTTTGCTCCCGGCTGATGAATTGGTCACCTAGAAGCCCAAATACAGGCCGAATCGCTGCGGAGAATATGGCGCGCGATAGGGCTGGTAGCCGCCGGAATAGCCAGACGCGTAGGGGCCAAACGGCGCGCGATACACGTTGTAAGGCGGGTAGCCGGTGGTAGCTCCGTAGCCGTAGCTATAGCGCGGCGGGCAGTGGTGATGGTGGTGGTGATGCTTGGGGGGATGATGAGCCTCTGCTGTGGTGGCAAAAACACCGCCAAGCACCAAGGCCGCAACGGCTGCGAGTGATAGCACGATTCGCTTCATGACTGGATCCTCAAAACTCAAAAGCCGGGAAGGGGGAAGATGTTGCGGGCAACTTGTTTTGCCCACGCTTTCCCTTAATCGCACTAGCCGTGCCATGAACGCTGCGGTTGCGCCATAACTCGTTGTGCTGGCACATCTTCCTGCTGGCATCACGTTTAGAAATGACTCTCGGGCTAGCTCAAAAGCGCCATCGGTGTGATAGCACCTGCTATCAAAATGAGCGCGCGGGACGAGAGTCGTCACGCTGGCCTAATTATCTCATCGGGTTGGCGGCAGCCGGCAGAATGCAAAAAAAACGGCAAAGTGCGAGAGTTGCTGCCGCGTGAAATAAGCCAGGCCTAGTTCATTTCCGTTGCCTCTTCCCAGTGCTCGTAGAGCGAGGGAAGAGCGGCTTGATGATCATCAAGTTCGGCTTTCAGCTCTTTCACTTTCGCGCCGTCGCGCAGAATTTCGCCGTCGGCGAAGAGCTCGTGCAGTTCCAGAATGCGAGATTCTCGGTCGGCAATTTCCTGCTCGATTTCAGCCGCCTTGCGATAGGGGTATTTGCGTTTGCGGCGATCCTTGGTGGTTCGAGTATCCCCCACTGACGCACCGGGATCAGGCTTGCTCCCGGCTGTTGAAGAAACGGCGGCCCGGGCATCGCGAGCGAGACCTTGCTTGAGGAAGTGCAGGTAGGTGTCGTAGTTGCCGTCGATGACGCGGAAGCGGCCCGGTTCGACAATCAGCAGTTTCGTGGCTACCTGGTTGAGAAAATAACGATCGTGGCTGACAAAAAGCACGGAGCCGTCGAAGTCGCAGAGGGCCTTTTCGAGCGAGCCGCGGGCCCACAGGTCGAGGTGGTTGGTTGGTTCGTCGAGAATGAGAAAATTCGCGTCGGAGGCGGAGAGGCGGGCGAGGGCGGTGCGGTTGCGCTCGCCGCCGCTGAGGCTGCCGACTTTTTGAAACACCATTTCGCCGGTGACGCCAAAGCGGGCGAGGAGATCGCGCCGCTGCTGCTCGATGAATTCCTTGTGGCTCGGCCGCACCGCGTCGAGCACGGGCATGTCGTCGTCGAAGCCGGTCAACATCTGGTCGAAATAGCCCGGCTTCACTCCCGTGCCAAGAATAATGCGGCCGCTGTCGAGTTCCAATTGGCCGAGCAGGCACCGAAGCAGCGTCGTTTTGCCGCAGCCGTTGGGGCCAAGGATGCCCCATTTTTCGCCGCGGAGGATATCGAACGAAAGATTCGCGAAGAGCGGCTTGCCGGGAAAACTCTTGGCCAGCTTTTCAACGCGCATCACGATGTCGCCGGTGCGTGAGGCGGGCGGGAAGCTCATCGGCGGCGCGCCAATTTCCTTCGGTTGGGCAACGCGCTCGAGGCGGTCCAGCTTTTTGCGGCGATCCTCGGCTTGCTGGTGGCGGTCGCCGAAGTGGTAGCGGCGGATGAAATCTTCCATTTTGGCGATTTCTTCCTGCTGCCGCTCATACGTCTTTCGCTGCACCTCCAGTCGCTCGGCTTTGATCCGTTTGTACTGCGTGAAATTGCCGGGATAGGAATCGACGGTGCCTTGATAGAGTTCCAGCGTGCGGTTGGTCACACGGTCGAGGAAATAGCGATCGTGGCTGACGACGAGAATTGCCTGACCCGACTCGATCAGAAAATTTTCCAGCCACTGCGTCGCGTCGATGTCGAGATGGTTCGACGGCTCGTCGAGCAGCATCAAGTCGGGCTCGGCCAGGAGCAGTCGGGCCAGGAGTAAGCGGTTTTGCTGCCCGCCGGAGAGCTTGGCGACTTCCTGTTGAAACGATGCCTTTGCGAAACCGAGACCCTCCAGCACGCGTTCAATGCGGTAGTCGAGGTTGTAGGCGTCGTGGTGCTGAAGCTGATGCTGGATATGCTCGAATCGCTGCTCTAATCGCTTCCGTTCGGCCTCGTCCGTTTCCACCGCCATCGCCTGGGCGATTTCTTCTGAATGCCCGGCCAGATCGGCGATGTTCGCCAGGGCCGCCGCCGCCTCATCCCACACCGTGCGACCCGGATCAAACTGCGGATGCTGCTCCAAATACCCCAGCGTCGCCGACGAATGCACTTCCACCTTGCCGCTATCGGCTTCCAACAGCCCCGCGACGATCCGCATCAGCGTCGTCTTGCCCGCTCCATTCGGCCCCACGAGCGAAACCCGCTCCCCAGGGCGAATATCAAACGTCACGCCGTCGAGTACAGGCTCGGGGCCGTAGTGTTTGACAATGTTTTGGAGGGAGAGCAGGATCATCCCGCGATTTTACCATGCCTCGTGAATTTGCTAGGTGGGTTGAATTCTGCCATGTTTTGTAACGCAGGCAGAAAATTCTTGTGGGATTAGGCCCACCCCTGGACACTCCCTCGGTAAGAGAACACAAGATTGGACCTAACCACCTTCATTAACGCTTACCGCGGCCCGCTGATTGGGCTGCTCGCTTCGTGGGGGGCGCCGTGGGCCGATGCGGTGGAGATCGCACAAGACAGCTTCGCGGAAGCGTGGCTGCATCGCGAATCGTGCCGTGGTGACTGGCGTGATACTGAGATATTTGGTCGCTGGCTGCGGGGAGTCGCCAAAAACCAATTTCGTAATTGGTCCCGCAGTCGCCGCCGCCGCACGACTCGGTTGGCTGATCTCTCCGCGGCATCCTTGGAGCAAGTTCCAGCGTTGGAAGACGCAGCACCCACCGAACAAATCGAAGCCCTGCGCGAAGCCATCGAGCGTTTGTCGGTGGAGCAGCGCCAAGTCGTCTTCATGCACTACCTCGAAGACACGAGTGTACAGGAAATTGCCACGCTCCTTGACACCTCGCTGAAGACCGTCGAAGGTCGCCTGTATCAGGCTCGTTTGAGCCTCCGTCGCCTGCTCACGGAAAAACATACCGCCGCACAGATAGGAATGCTGCTGTTATGTCTCTAGATCTCATTCCTGAAAACGATCTGCGAGCCGTTCTACGGCCCCATCGCGTCGATCCTGAGCATTTTGAAGCGGCCGTTCGCCAGCGGCTGCAATCGCTCCAGACACAATCAGCCTCCGATCCGCTCGTCTACCTGTCGCCTTTTGTCAAAGCCGCGGCGGCTTTCCTGCCTCTAGAAGTTCTGGCTGGTTGCCAAGCCGTGCCCACTGTCACGAAGGCCGCTCCCGCTGGCGGCTTTTACAAGCTTCTCAGCTACCTCGCCTTTCCTGCCATTAGCCTGTTCGTCTTGCTGGGCGCAACGGTCTTCAGCTTCCTGAAAATTCGCAGTATTCAAGCGCAAGGCACTGCTAACCTCGGCGATCAGCAAGCCACTCAAGAATCGATTCAAGACTGGTGGCGGCAACATCGATTGGGTGCTTCGATTGTCTTTGCGGTCAGCCTGATTCTCATGCTGCTCGGTGCCTCGTCGCTGCTGTTTTTGTTTTACTTAATCTCGTTTGGACTGTTGCTGTTTGTGTTGTCGTCGTTTGCCAAAATCGGCATTGGCAATCGTGACATCGTGGGTAGAACCTGCGGGATGGGCCTGATGTTCTTAGGCCAAGCCACTGCCAGCGTGCCCATTGGCGGTCAGGAGATTCACTTTCTCGATCAAAGTCTCATCAGTGTTATCTTTCTACCAGGCGTGTTGTTCCTAGTTCCATTCGCCGGCTACGGCTGGCGGGCCAGTGCGATACAAAGCTACCAGCCGCGGCCCATTCCCCGTTGGTATTGGGTTTTCTTTGCCGCTTTTGTGCTTCTTCAACTGGGGTTAGTCGGTTGGATCTGGTCGCTCGGCCGCATGCCGCTCCAGTTACGTCTGGGAATTTGCGCGATTTTGGTTTTTACGGCCCTGGTACCGGCTGGGGGCATGTTGTTGTCGCGTTGGATCATGAAGCGCGGGCAGTGGACCGCAATCCAACGGACACCTGTCATTTTTATGCTGATGTTTCTAATTCCTTTGATGGCCTGGAACGGCCGGACGCTCCTCTGGCCAGCAACACCGCAGCGGATCAAGCAATATGTTGAATCGTTTGATCACGCTCGTTTCAGCAGCGCCAGTTGGGCCAGTTGGGAAATCCTGGCACGGTGGACGATCGATGCGGGGCTACAGCCCGACCTTTCCAAGCCGCTCCGTCTGCTGAACGCCGAAATTGCCGGCATACAAAACCCGTTTGTCTTGAGCAGCGCCATGCGGACGGGCCTGATCACGCCGGACCAACTCAGTCAATTGAAAAACTACGACGAAAAACGACGTCAACTGTTTTCCAGATCGCCGGGCCTGCAGCCGCTCGCGGTACACGTGGAACAATACGACTGGGTCGTTCGCACCGCCGTGCTAAAAAACGATTTATCGCCCACCGAACGCGATTTGTTGGAGCAAAGCCTGCTCGCGACATTAGATAATCCCTTGGACGACAAATATGTCACACTGGAAAAGGCCGACCACGCTGTCCAACTCCTCTCGGCAATCGGCAGGCCCATCGACCGCGAGCGCTACCGCAGCCAGATTCATGGGCTGCTTCGAGCCTTTCACCACACCTCGGGCGGTTGGGGCCGGGTGAACGGCGGTTTCCGGTCCTATAAGAGCATCAATGCCGGTGATCCCAAAGCAACCGCCCACGCCGTACAGCTAATGGAGGTTTTTGGTATCCCCGATGACCTCAATATCCTTTGGGTTCGCTCATTCCTCCGCCCCGGCAAGATTCTGGACCAGCAATGGATCGCGGCAGCGACACTGGCACGCCTGAATGCCATACCCACGGCGCGATTCCCAACTTTGTTCGATTACCTCTATTACGAACGCACAATCCTGGCCGCCATCGCGCTCGTGGGCCTTTGCCTCTATGCCACGTTTTCTTCGCCTGTGCCGCGACCGCCCTCGCCTGATAGCCAGCCTTGTCCGTCGTAGCCAGAGCGGTATTCTCTAGGCGTGCTCAACCTCCACACCCCCACTCCCGCCCGCTGGCTTGAGCAGGTCGAAAGCCATATCGACCTGCTGCTGATTGACCATGCGCATTGCGAGAAAAAGGCGGCGGGAGTGGCGATGAATTTGCTGTTCTCGTATGTGGAGCATTCCGATCTGACGAAGGCGATGACGGAGATTGTGCAGGAGGAGTTGGACCATTTTCATCAGGTGCGGGCAATTTTGGATCGCCGCGGCATCCGGTTCTACAAGCTCAGCCCGTCGGCGTATGGGGCAAAGCTGCACGAGCTGGTCGAAAAAAATGAGCCGCGGCGGGCGGTGGATCGGTTGCTGGTCGCTGGGTTGATCGAGGCAAGGTCGTGCGAGCGGTTTGGGTTGTTACGCGATCACCTGCCTGACCGGGAATTGGCCGATTTCTACGGCAGCCTGTTTGAATCCGAAGCCCGCCACCACAGTACCTATGTCCGGCTGGCGAAGTTCTTTCAGGACGAAGAGGCCGTTCACCAGCGGCTGGCGGAGTTGGCAAAAGCCGAGGGGCACATCATCGCGGCGGGGGAAGAGCAGCCAAGAATGCACAGTTAGCGGCGAAAACGGATTAGGGAATCTCGCCGGGAATCATCGCGATGGTCGAGGGGCCTTGCCGATGGCTCTGTACGCAGCACTTTGTACTCAGTACATAGTACGTCTTAAGACACGCACAATTCCTTATCCATTTCCGCACCATCCGCCACCTGTTTCGCTCTCAAACCTTGTCGCCCACTCCTATCACATCGCTGGACGATCAACCGGTCATCGACGCCGAGGTCGTCGCGCCTTCCGGCAAGCCGTGCGGGGCGTGCGGCACGCCAGTTGAGCCGCTGGATAAGTTTTGTCCCGCGTGCGGCACGTCCAATCCCGACTATCAGGGCCAGAAGCCAGAGGTCGGAGGTCGGAAATCAGAAGGTGAAACCAAGCCCGCCCAGCAATCGCCACTTTCCAAGTTCATTAAATGCCAACAGTGCGGCGCGGAAGTCGCGACCGATCCGACGCAACGCTCGTACGTCTGCCCATTCTGCGATTCCACTTACGTTTTGGAGTATTCCCCGGACCAGACCAATCGGCAGGAGCCGGAGTTCGTCATTGGCTTTTCTGTAACGCCCGAACAGGCGCAAGCCGCATTTCACCAGTGGCTGCGAAAAAATACGTGGTTCCGGCCCGGCGATTTGGCGGTAGCGTCGGTGGCCGACAAGCTGAAGGGCATCTATTTACCGTTTTGGTCGTTCACGATGCTGGCCCAGAGCCAATGGCAGGCGCAAATCGGCGAGCACTGGTATCGAACCGAGACGTACACCACGACGGACTCCAAGGGAAACACGACCACGCACACTCGCCAGGTGCAGGAAACAGAATGGTGGCCTTTGGCCGGACGGCATCACCGCTTCTACAGCGGCTACCTGGTTAGCGGCAGCAAGGGGCTGCCCCACAAGGAGTCGTTGCGGATTCAGCCGTTTCAGTTGCCGGCTCTCAAGCGTTATGAGTCGTATTATCTGGCAGGCTGGCTGGCCGAGGAGTATTCCATCGCTCGCGAAGAAGCGCTCGCCATTTGCCAGTCCGAGTTTCAGCGGCAAGAGCAAGCCAACATCGCCCGCTTTCTGCCCGGTGACACGCATAGCGGCCTGCAAGCCCGAACCGAATTCAGCCATACGACCTCCGACCTGTGCCTGATGCCGATCTACATTTTGAGTTATCGGTACCGCGACAAGGTCTATCGCTTTTTGCTGAATGGCCAGACGGGAAAGATGGACGGCGACAAGCCGCTCTCGGGCAAGCGCATCGCCGCCGCGATCATCCTCCTCATTCTGTTCATTTTGCTGTGCGTGCTCGCGGCGATGGCCTTCAAGAACGCTTCGTCTCGACGACAATTCCCCAACTCGCAATTTCCCAATACGCCCGAAATGCCCGCTGAAGCACCGCTCGAACCCAATCCCTAACTTGAACCGGGAACATTGAACTTGGAACTGGTCGCGAAATGCTCGGTCTGTGGTGCCTTGCTCGATGAGGAGGACTTGTTCTGCGCCAACTGCGGCACGGAGGCACCGCCAACCGATCACGTCGCTGGCAAGCAAAGAGCGTTTGATTCGAAGCACAATTTTGAGTGCCAAGGCTGCGGCGCGAGCATGAGCTACGACGCCTCGGCCCAGACACTGCGCTGCCCGTTTTGCGGCTCGGAAAAATTGACGGAGCAGAAGGACGCCAAAACGCTCGAACCGGAGTTCGTCGTACCGTTCACGCTGAGTGAACGGGGTGCGGTCGCTCACCTGCGGCAATGGCTTGGCAGTAGCTATTGGCGACCGGGCGATCTCTCGCAAGCCGCAGTCGTCACCACGCTCACGCAGGTCTATGTGCCGTTTTGGGTCTTCGCGGCCAAGGTTTTCACGTATTGGACGGCCGACACCAGCCAGGTTCCGTGGGGGGCTCGGGCCAGTTGGTATCCGATGTGTGGCGAAAATCGCAA
>JANNTN010000729.1:0-5922 GCA_031394445.1 Anatilimnocola sp. | reverse complement strand
TGGCGAGTTTGGCCGGACGCCGACGATCAATCCGCAGGGGGGCCGCGACCATTTTCCCGCGGCGTGGACCTGCGTATTTGGCGGCGGCGGAATCAAGGGCGGGCAGGCTTACGGCAAAACGAGCGACAGCGGCCAGGAAGTGGTCGAAGGCAAAGTCGATGTTCCCGATATTCTGGCGACGCTGGCCTCGGCTGTCGGCGTGGCACCCGACGAGCAAAACATTTCCGAGCAAGGCCGGCCGATCAAAATCGCCGAGGGTAAGCCGATCAAGAAAATTCTGACGTGATTTTGCCACGCACGGATTGAAGTAGCCTCAACAGGTTGTGTGCAAAGAGCTGGGCATTGCAGAGCGGGGACGAACGCATTTGCTCGCGTAGTTTGGAGCGGGTGGCTGTTAATTCATCAATGCGGCTGGCCCAGTGGACGGCGAGGTCAATGTAGGCCTCGCGGCTATCGGCTATGAATTGCGGCACTCCGGCTGTCGTCAAATGACTGGTCGCGTGCCGCCCGGCGAATGTTTTTCCGGGCCAAGTGACCACCGGCACTCCCATCCAGAGCGCTTCGCAGGTGGTCAGGCCGCCGGAATAGGGCTGCGTATCAAGCGCCAGATCGATCTGGCAATACTCTTGCATGATTTCCCGGCACGGTCCCCAGCCGGCGAATCGGATGCGTTCGGCGCTGATTTTCCGGTCCGCAAAATGTCGCCAAACTCGTTGCTGGAAGCCCAAATCGTTGAGCCCGCCGTAACGAAGGAACAATCGCGAGTGAGGCACTCGCACCATAATCTCCGCCCAGGCGGCGAGAATCGATGGCGAGAGCTTGGCGGTGTGGTTGAAGCTGCCGAACGTAAAATATTGGTTTCGCAGCGCCGGCAGTGGCATAACCGGCGGAGCGTCGGCCAGCGGCTGATAGCAGCAATAGCCATCGGACATCCTTAGCACCGTCTCGCGATACAGTGATTCTTCCCCGACGCGGACATGCTGGCGATCGGCTAGCAGGTAATCCATTTCCGCGAGCCCCGTTGTACCCACATAGCCCAGCCACGTGATCTGCACTGGCGCGGGCCGGCGTTGAAACACTCCCAGACGATTTCCCTGGTGTCCGGCCAGATCGATGAGGACATCAACCTCATCGTGAGCGATCAAGCTGGCGACGTGCTGATCGCATTCGCCGCAGATGTTGCGCCACCCGCTACTGATCGCGCGAAACCGGGCGGTGTAAGCGTCGTCGGTCGTGCCGTCCGAATAGCAGATGACGGAACAGTCGCTTCGATTCAGTTGCTCGAGCGCCGCTAGCGCCAAGAAAGCGATCGGATGCTGGCCGAAATCGGGAGAGATGAATCCCAGCTTCAACTTTTGCGAAGAACCTGCGCCCGTGGGTGCTGTCACCGTGGCAACGGGAACACGAGCCGCCGCCCACTCCTCGTGGGCTCGCAGCAACTGCTTCGGATCGACTTCGTCCGCATACTGCAGCGAGCAGAGCAGCCGGCTGGAGTAGTGCTGGATGGGATCAAGCTCCGCGGCCCGGCGGAGTGCTTGCTCGGCCTCGGGTTGTTGCCCGCTCGCGCCGAGAATCAGGCCCAGCACTGCCCAACCGGGGGCATACGCCGGATCGTCGGTGACGAGTTGCCGGGCCTCGGCTTCGGCTTCTGATAGAGCCCAGCGCTTGGTCAGTAGCTCGGCGAGCTGATGGCGGGCCTGGTGCGAGCGGGGCGCAAGCTTCAGCGCCTCGCGGCAGGCGGCCTCAGCCCGGGCATTTTCACCGGCCAGCTTGAGCGCGTGCGTCAGGACAATCCAGGCGTAGGGCACGTGAGGCGAACGCAGTAGGAAATTCGCGAGAAGGGCAATTGCCTCGTGCGGATGCCCGCGCAAGCAATGTAAGTAGGCACAATCAACCGTCGCTTCCCCACCAGGCGCGAGCGTAAGGCTCCGCTCGAACGCTGCTTGGGCGGCGTCAAGTTCTCCCGATTCTTGCAACGCCGTGGCGAGTGCTTGCCAGGTAGCAGCTTGGCTCGCATCGAGCGCCAGCGAGTGGCGGTAGGCTTCTACGGCTTCTGTCGATCTTCGCTGATCGCGGAGCGCTGCTCCCAAATTGATCCAATAGCTGGGCTGACGAGCATCAATTGCAATCGCCTGCCGCGCGTAATCCTCCGCTTCGCGGGGCTCATCCCGTTCGCGCAGAGCCACGGAAAGATAACTCAAAGAATGGGGATCGCACGGCCGCAGCGACACCGCTTTCCGCAATGCGGATTCAGCCTCACCCCACCGACGCCCAGCGGTTGCTAACAGCCCCAGCCACGACCAGCCTGCTGGGTCTTCTGGCGAGACATCCAGCAGTTGGCGGCAAATCTCTTCGGCCGCTTCGAGCTTTCCCGTGGCAGCCAGCGCTCGAATTTGTTCGAGCAATTCGGCGGCACGTTCTGCACGGTCCATCTCTACCCTAATACGTCTCGCGGTAGCATTCGCGCGTCGGAATGCACTCTTGCCGGTTGACGTATTGGCTGTCTGGGCCGAGATAGTTCTGAGTCTGATTGCACCAGCACTGGGGGGCGTTGGTCTCTTCCGGAAAATTTTCCGGACGGCCAATCGCGTCCCGCAAATACATCGCTTTGTTGCGGAGGTAGATGCAGGGGGGCGTCGTGACGGCCGGGTTCGCGGGATATTCTTTGCTGAACGGCATTTTTAAAATCCTCCCGTTTCGAGGCCGGCGGCACGCAGAGCGGCGCGCTTGACGGCGACTTTGGCAAGCTGCACCTTGTATTCGTTATTCGAGAGCGGCGTGGCGCTGGCAACGGCGGCTTCGCCGGCGGCTTCAGCCGTTTCGGCATTCACCGAGCGGCCAATCAACGCGGCAGCAGCTTCGATAGACACCCACGGCATGGGAGCGACATGACCGAGAACGATTTTGGCCTCACGGACGATACCGTCTTCAATTCGCAGGGCGGCGGCGGCAGCCGCGAGTGGATAATCGGGCCCTTCGCCATGCCGCACTTCATACGATGCGTTGGCGATGCCGTCAGCCGGCGGCAACAAAATGTGCGTGACAAGTTGACCGGGACGGAGCGTGTTTTCGCGTTCGCCTTCGTGGCGCGGCACGCGGAATAGGCTTTCGACCGGCACGATTTGCTCTTCGAGCGCATCGGGGCCGATGACGCGAGCCGACGCGCCGAGCGCGATGAGAGCCGGGGCGAGCCGCGACGCGGAAACGAACTTGGCCGCGCCCTGATTGCCAAAAATGGCGTGAAAGCGGTTATCGCCTTGCTCGGCCATTTTGCCACCGGCGGCAAGCAGGCCGCGATTGTCTCGGAAGAACCAGCACTGCGGGCGCTGCAGAACTTCGCCACCAAACGTGCCCTGACATTGAATTTGCAGACTGGCGATGCCGTCGATGGCGTGACGCAGCGACGGATAAGGATTCAAGTACGGATGCACTTGAATCACATCGAGCGTGACGGTCGCGCCAACGGCAATCACACCGCCGTCGAGTTCTTCGACGTCGCGAAAATTCGGCACGTCGAGCAGGTTCACCACGCGCTTCGGCGTGATGACCATTTTTTGCAGCAGGCCGACGAGGTCGGTGCCACCGGCGAGCAGTTCGGTTTCGCCGGGAAAATCGCGGAGATGCTCAAGCACCTCGGCTTCTGTCGTGGGTGAAGCGTATTCAAAATTCTTCATGGTGGGATCTCCCGAGGGAGTAATTGTTTCTCAAGTTTTTCGCCACTTTTCCCCAAGCTCTGCTTGGGGACAGTCGTCTGCGAAGCTCTGCTTCACTGGTCAGTCAGGAAGCGGAGCTTCCGAACTTGGGTTCCCAAGCGGAGCTTGGGAACCAGTAATTTTCTTGACAGGCTGGAAGCCTGCCCCACATTGGTCAGGCTTTGGCTTTCTTCAGCGCCGCCAGCACCCGCTGCGGCGTGAGGGGGATGGGGCTAACGCGAACACCGAGGGCGTTGGCGACGGCGTTGCTGATTGCCGCGCCGGGCGCGATGACCGGGGGTTCGCCGAGGCCGATGACACCGCGACTTCGTTCGCTTTCGGGCTCATAAAACTCGACTACGAACTCGCCGATGTCGCCCAGCCGGGCCAGCTTGTAGTTGGCCAAGTCGGCATTCACAAACGCGCCCGTGGCGGGATCGCTGATGCGCTGTTCGAACAACGCGTAGGCGATGCCCATGATGAGCGCGCCGTTGATCTGGCTTTCGGCTTGTTGTGGGGCAATGACAAGACCGATGTCCTGAATGGCCACGAACTTCTTCATCTTGATCACGCCGGTCTCTTTATCGACCTCGACGTGAGCCATTTGCACGCCGCCCACCTGGCTGCTCGACAGCGGGCCCTTCGTGCCACGAACATAATCGCCTTTCACTTCCAGCGGCGACATGCCCAGCAGCGAGCAGGCTTCTTTCCAGCTCACGCTCTTCTTCGGATCGTCGGTCGCTTGCACACGGCCGTTCACCGCTTCGAGCTTGGCCGGATCGACATCGAGCTTTTTTCCCACCAGCTCAGCAATCTTGGCGAAAGCATCTTGGCCGGCGCGACGGTGCGATTCGCTCACACCGCCGACCGTTGTGCTGCCGCCGCTGGCACCGCTAATCGGCATCTTCGAACTGCCGATATTCAGGCGAATCGCCTCGTAAGGCAGGCCGAATGTCTCAGCCAACACGAGCGCGATGACCGTGCGCGTTCCCGAACCGAGATCTTGCGTGCCACAGGTGGCTTCAACATCGCCGTTGGGATGCACCTTGACGGTGCAGCTCGATTGGCCGGCACCGCCGCCCCAGGTGTGAATGGCCATACCCAGGCCATCGACGATGGAGCCGTTGGCCTTGCCCTTGCCGTGCGGGTGCCACTTGGCTTTCCAATCCATGAGCTTCGCGGCCCGCTCCATCTCGGCCCGATACAACGATACCTTTGGGTTCCCCTGTGCTTGGGAGATCAACGGCTTATCGTCGGTTCCCAGGTTCTTCATGAAGATGTCGTAGCTATCGACGCCCATCTTCATGGCCAAATCATCAATGGCCGTCTGCGTGATCGCACAGGCCTGCGGATGATTCGGGGCCCGCCAGGCGCGGGAGAGACCATTGTTGGTCTTGATGTTGACGGCATTCCGCCGATAGTTCTTCGGAGCATAAACATAGGGAATCACGTTCTGATTGACCGCACCGCCGGTGGCCCCAGCTGTTCCCCAATGCTCCGAATCCCAAACGGTGATCATGCCATCCTTGTCGGCCCCCAGGCGAACCTTGATGTATCCGCTGGGCCGCGCGCCGGCAATCTTCAGCTCCTGATCGCGATCGAGCAGGAACTTCACCGGCCGCTTCGTCTTCTGACTAATACGAGCGGCGGCGGTACTCCAATAGTCCGGCGCGAACTTGCCGCCGAACCCGCCGCCGATGTAGTCGCACCGCACCTCGACATCGCTCGCCGCGATTTTGAGATCGTTGGCAAAGCCTTCGTCGGTGCCGCTGACATTTTGTGTCGAAAGATAAGCTGTGAGCTTGCCGCCATCCCACGACAGCGTCGTGCCGTGCGGCTCCAGGCAGCAATGCGTGATCGCGTCGATGCCGTATTCGGCTTCCACAACATGGGCCGATGCTTTGAGCAGACGTTCGATTTCCTTGGCGGCGAAATCGTCGGCATTTTCGCCAGCAGCGGGCTCCTTGTCCAACTGAACCTTGCCACCGCCAGAGCTAGTTGCAGGAATAGGCTTATCGCCTGCCTTAGCCGGTGGAAAACTGAATGCTTTGGCCGCTGCTAAATCCGAGTCCTTCACAAACACCGGCTGCATGTCGTATTCGACTTTGCAGGCTGCTACGCCTTCGCGGGCTGCGCCTTCGCTTTCCGCGGCTACGACCACGACCAAATCCCCTTGGAACTCGATCTTGTCGCCGGTTTTCTTGAGCGCGAGAACATCCACAACGCCGGG
>JANNTN010000709.1:0-12531 GCA_031394445.1 Anatilimnocola sp. | reverse complement strand
CGCGTCCATCGTTCGACTCCTTGAGAAAGATCAGCATCCAAATACCGCCTTACCCAAGTTGTACAATTTGCCCCGTTAGCTAGCCATAGAAACTTGACACACACCTTTTTGTGAGTTGTGTTCTGGGTTCAAGTCGTAAGTGGTTGTGGCGTCGCCATTAAGGGAATTTGGTTGGCGGGCAAAAAGCTCATAGTGAGCGGTTAGGGATGTCAGGTGAGCGGTTAGTGAGGAGTTCAAAGTTCAAGGCTAGGGGAGCGCGCAGGGGTGGTGATTACTCACGCGGAGGCGGAGTAAGGACGAAGATGGTCGTCCAATATCTATATTGCAATTTGCGCGAAAAACCGGGCCAGATTTTGGGAAATAGTTTGGGAGTGCCTGGAGGTGGGGGTGTTTCGGCTGTGGGGAGCGGGCGGGTGGTTTGGGGAAGCGGAGCTTGGGAAGGGACGTTCACAAGTGGAGCTTGAGGAACGAGGAATAATCGCCAGAGGACGAATAACCGTTAGGTTTTGATGCTGAGTGTTTCGTTTGGGGAACGGGGATGTTGCGTTTTCGCTACAGGTTGCCAAATCGCATGCTAGGTTTCCCGCAGGGCGGTCGCTGCGCGCGGGTTGATGTTCTTAGGCTTGAGGAGTGGGTTGGTTTCGATGCACTTCGGCAACTGGCCAATTCGATGGATGGGCGTCGCAGCATGCTTGCTGGCATGCGGCTGGCATGGTGGCTGCGCACAACACCCGTTGCCGGCGATTGATCCGACGGGGCAACGGCTTTTTTCGGGCACGACGACGCTGGCCGCGCACGACTGGCTGCATCACAAGCACCGTCAGCCGGGGGCCGTGGCACCGGGAGCGGTCGCTCCGTTGGCAGTGGCACCTCCGGTTCAGCCGCCGTGTGCGCCGCCGGTAGAAGCGGTTCCCGTGATGCCTGTACCGATGGTGGCGGTGCCGCAATATGTCGTGCCGGTGGTGCCGGCGGTGTGTGGTCCGCAGCAAATGCGGCCGCAAGTGATTCCAGTGGCAGCGCCGGCGAATGAGCCGTGCGACGATCCACGCCGAGGAGAATTGACCGTGACGCCGGCGCGGATTGTCGCGCCGGTGAACACGGAAGTGGTGATGGTGGCGGGAATCTGCGGGCCGGATGGCTATCTGATCACGCGACAGCCGCTGGAGTGGATGTTGGCGCAAGACGGCGTGGGGCAGATCGTGGCGGTGGGGCATGAGAGCAAACACAACAGTTCGCTGCTGACGCGAGGTAGCCCACAGAAGATCGCGACGAACTATGCGCGGGCGCATACCTCGACGATTTCGCAAGTGCTGAACCGGGGAACGCGGAATCCGACAGACGACGTTTTTTTGCAGAAGGGGCAGAGCTGGATTTCGATCACTTCGCCGACGGAAGGGTCGAGCCATGTTGTGGTGTGGACGCCGAAGGAGCAGAACTGGAATCATCGCCGCGCGACGGCGGTGATTCATTGGGTCGATGCGTCGTGGCGATTGCCGCCAAGCGCGACGGCACGGGCTGGGCAGCCGATGCCGTTGACGACGGTGTTGACCCGGGCCAATGGCGATCCAATTAGCGGGTGGATCGTGAAGTATGAGGTGATTGACGGTCCGCCGGCGGCATTTGGGCGCGGCCTGACCGCGGTGGAGGCTCCCACCGATGCGACGGGTCGGGCGACTGCCAGCTTGATGCCTGTCTCGCCGGAGCCGGGCATTACGACGGTGAAGGTGCAGATCATTCGGCCGGCGACGAATCGTGGCGATTCACAGATGGTGGTTGGGCAAGGGACGGTGGGGGTGCAGTGGACTACACCGGGGCTGAACGTGCGGGCGATTGGGACGAGCGCGGCGCTGGCCGACGGCGCGATTGGCTATCGCGTGGAAGTGACGAATAATGGCGATTTGATGACGAGCAACGTGGCACTGAGCTTTACGCCGCCGGCGGGTGTCTCGGTGCTAAATAGCACGCCGGCCGCACAAGTGTTTGGGCAGCGGCTGGAGTGGCGGCTGGGCAATTTGCCGCCGGGAACGACGAGCGTGGTGGAATTGAATTGCCGGGCGGCAGTGGCGGGATCGGTGCGGAGTTCGTTCGTGGCGACGAGCAGTGAAGTGCCACGCGCGGAAGGGAACGTCACAACGGATGTGCGCGGCAGCTCGCTGGTGGTGCGGATGACAGGGCCGGAGAGCGTGGATGTGGGGCGCGAAGCGAAGTTTTTGGTGGATGTGACGAACACAGGGCAGACGGCACTGACGAATGTCACGGCGACGGACACATTTGAACCGGGGCTGATGCATACGGGGGGCGAGCGGAGCCCGCTGGTGCGGCCGATTCAGGTTATTCAGCCGGGACAGACCGAGCGGTTTGCGATTTCGTTCACGGTGGTTCAGCCAGGGCGGCACTGTCACCGGCTGGACGTGATGGCGGACGGGGGACAAGTGGCTGGGGCGCGGGCGTGCGTGACGGGGACGGCCGCCGTGGTGACGCCGCCGCAGATCTCAGTGCGCGTGAGTGGACCGCCAACGAAGCGAACGGGCGAAATGGCTTCGTACGCGGTCGAGATCAAGAACAACGGGTCGGCACCGGCGTCGAATGTGGTGTTGGCGGTGACTTGGGGCGGCAACATGGAACTGGAAATGGCCACGCAGGGTCACGAGGACAATATCCCGCGGCTGACAACGCAGTGGCGGTTTTTGCAACTGGCAGGCGGCGAGACGCAAGTCCGCCAACTGAACTTCATTTGTTTGAATGCCGATCCCCAGGGGGCAATGGTGCGGGCCACTGTGCAATCGGACCAGACCGGGGCAGTGGCGAATCAAGCGGCAACTATGATTGCGCCGGGAGGTGCGGCTCCGCGCGTGCAACAGCCGGGGGCGGCAGCGCCGATCCGCCCCGGTGCTGGATTTCCTCCCGCCGGAAATGTTAGTGGTGCTCTGAAGATCACCGCGACAACGCAAGCTAATCCGATCAGGCTGTCGGAGAGCACGACGTTGATAATTTATGTGACAAATGAGCGGGCGGCGGCGGATCGCGACGTGGCCGTGAGTGTGCAAGCGCTGGATGATGGCGTGTCGATCCGCGCGGGGACGAGCCCCACTCCCGTGGCGGCGGGTAATGCGTCGGCAATCGATTTTTCTCCCGTGCGGGAACTGCGGCCGGGGGAGCAACTGCCCACGCCGTATCGGATTGAGATTCGCGGGGTGAAGGCGGGGCCGCATCGCATCCGGGTGAGTGCGGTGAGCGCGCTGAGCTCCGTGGGGACGTCCACGGAGACGGAAGTGCTGGTGAATCCGTAGGGCTCAAGCACTTATGGATACCTCATTCTCACGAATGCGGCTATTTTGAGGCGTGGGTGGATTCGGGCGAGGGCTAAAGGGCACGTGAGGCGGCGCGGGCGACGTTGGTCCAGAGGCTTAATTCGGCCTCGATGCGGTGCTGAGCGCGGGACCAAGTGGTGGGGTCATTTTCCAAGTGGCGAGCGTTGATCAGCGACTCGTAGAGACTGAGCGCGCGGCGAACCTGACGGCGGAGAGAAAATCGGTCGGCGGTACGGCGGGCTGCGTCGGAAAGCAGCAGGCGCTCACGCGTGGTGCGAACGGCAATCCAGGCTAGGGCTTGCGCGAACAATTGACGGTGCTCGACGGAAACGAGGCGTCCGTTGGCGCGATCGCGCAGGACATCGCGAACACCGGGACCATCCAGCGCGACGACTGGCTTGCTGGCGGCCATCGCTTCGGTCAGCACCATGCCTTGCGTTTCGGTCTGCGAGGCGAAGGCGAAGACGTCGAGGGAGTGAAAGGCGTCGATCAACTCGTCTCCCTCGCAGACGCCGACGAGATGGAGGCGATTGGAGAGGCCGGCGGATGCAAAGACTTTGCGGATTTCGCTGTCGCTTGGGCCGCCGCCGACGACGAGGAAGTGGGCATTGGGCTCTACGGCCATGAAGCGGGCTACGGAGTCTGCTAGAAAGCCCAGGTTCTTTTCCGGGGCGAGGCGACCGATGTAGCCGACGACGAAAGCGGAGAGGGGAATGCCGTGGCGACTTCGGAAGCCTGGGCCATCGCCCCGCGCGAAACGGACCGTATCGACGCCAGTCGGGATGATTTCGACGCGGGATTGCACGCCACGCTCGCGGAGCAGCCGGGCGACATCACGGCTGGGGGCGATCACCGCGTCGCACAAATCTGCATAGCCGGCGGTTAGGGCACCCACGAAGCGGGAAGTGAGCGGTGTTTCGAGCGCGGTGTAGTGCGTGTACTGGTCGTACATCGTGTGATGAGTGAAGACCAGGGGAACCTCGCGGGAGCGGGCTAGGCGAACCGCGGTGTTGCCCATGAAGAAGGGGTGGTGGGCATGAATAATGTCAGGGCGGAAGTCGTCCACCGCAGCCGCCACCAGCATTGGCGAGGGAACGGGAACCGGAAAGTCGCTGCCGTTGAAGTGCTGAATGGCGGGGACGCGGACGACATGGGAATCGTCAGGTGGCTCGTTGGGAGCTAGTTTGTCTGCCTCGGGAGCAATGATCAGAACTTCGTGATTGCGGCGGCGAAACTCGCGATCGAACGCGACGATACTGCGCGCAACTCCGCTGAGGACAGGCGGATAGGTATTGGTGAGCATGAGAATACGCATGGCAATTCCGTTGTTCATGCGAGGAGTGGACCTTAACACCTGTCTCGTAATGCAAGCGGCGCGCCGGGAAGAAAACGGCTGAAGGGGCAAGTTGACTGAAAAGTCGCCCCCAGGAAGCCGAAAACTTCGACCATTTAGTTGCCTGAAATGGTTGACGTGTAAATAATTCGGTTCGGAAGAGAAGCGGTGGAGAACCGCAAATGACGACGCTGGAACGCGAGATCAAAAAAAAACGCCCGTTTGAACTGCCCGAGCACGAGGCAATGCTCAACATTCTGCGGACGGCAGATTTGTTGCAGATTCGCTTTGCCCGGCTGTTTCGCGGGTTTGGATTGACCCCGCAGCAATACAACGTGCTGCGCATCTTGCGGGGTGAGGGGCACGCGCTACCAATTTTAGAAATAGCCTCGCGCATGATTACGGTCGTGCCGGGGATCACGGGGCTGATTGACCGCTTGGAGCGGGCCGGACTTGTTGAGCGGAAGCGCTGCGAACAGGATCGGCGGGTGATCTATGTGGCGATCACGCAAAAAGCACTTGCGATACTGGCCGAGATTGATCAGCCGCTGGAAAAACTGCATCGACAGACGCTGGGGCACATGCCGGCGGAGGAGTTAGCCGCACTGAGCCGTTTGCTGGAGAAGGCGCGGCAGCCGCATCTGTTGACTGTCGAAGAAGTGGAGAACAAGGAGGAGGCGAAGGCATGTTAAAAATTCGCAAGTCGGGCGAGCGGGGCCATTTCGATCATGGGTGGCTGGATACCTATCACACGTTTTCGTTTGGCGACTATTACGAGGCGTCGCAGATGGGATTTCGCGCGCTGCGGGTGATTAACGAGGACCGCGTGGCTCCCGGGGGCGGCTTTGGGATGCATGGGCATCGCGACATGGAGATTGTGACGTGCGTGCTGTCTGGGGCGCTGGAGCACAAAGACAGCTTGGGGCATGGCGAAGTGCTGCGGCCGGGGGAAATGCAACACATGTCGGCCGGACGCGGCATTCGGCACAGCGAGTTCAATCCGTCGGAAAGTGAGCCGGTTCACCTGTATCAGATATGGCTCTTGCCGCGTGAAAAAGGATTGGAGCCGTGTTATAGCCAGAAGGCTTTTTCCGCGGAGGCGAGGAAGGGCAAGTGGCAGGTGGTGGCGTCGCCGGATGGGGCGGAGGGATCGCTGACAATTCAACAAGACGCGAGGATTTTTCTGGCGAATATGAACGCTGGAGAGTCGCTCGCGTACCGGATAGAGAAAGAACGCCATGCGTGGCTGCAGATCTTGCGTGGTACGGTGCGGCTGGGGGAGGATGAATTGATAGCCGGGGATGCAGCGGCGATTAGCGACGAAGCGAGTTTCGAGGTGGCGGCGACGTCGCCAGCGGAAGTCATGTTGTTTGATTTATCGTAGGTGGAGCAGGCACCACTCTGCTCGACAAAACATCAACCAAAAACATTAGGAGTAAGCCTATGCACACGACACGCAACGACCTGCCCGCGGCTACGCGGGAAAAAATCATTGCCATTTTGAATCAAAACCTGGCTGATACTTTGGATCTCCAGTTGCAAGCGAAACAGGCGCACTGGAATGTGAAGGGGTGCAGCTTCATTGCGCTACATGAACTCTTTGACAAAGTGGCTGATGCGGCGGCGGAGGGTGTGGACCTGCTGGCGGAGCGAGCCACGGCGTTGGGTGGAGTCGCGGAAGGAACGGTTCCCGTACTCGCCAAGCGGAGCCGGCTGTCGGCGTATCCACTCGACATTTCGCGTGGGAGGGATCACGTAGCGCGGCTGGCCGATTCGATCGCGACCGTTGGCAAAAATGCTCGCGCGGCCATTGATGAGACGGGAAAATTGGGAGACCAGGGGACGGCGGACCTGTTTACGGAGATTTCTCGCGAACTGGACAAGCAATTGTGGTTTGTCGAGGCACATCTGCAGGCGGATTTTTAGACGGTAACGCTGTGAATTTTCGTGACGGTAAGAATTCTCACGAATTCGGCAACAGGCGGGACGGGTTTAAGATTGGAAAAGCTTTGACCGCTCATGAGGGTCTGGTAGGCTGTTTTCTGGTTTTGACTGGCCCACCTGGAAGCTATTTCCGCCGTGCTTACGCTTCGAACCAGCGCGTCGAGGGATTGTAGCGGTCTGGCGCGACGAGATTTTTTACGCGCGGGGGTGTTGGGGCTGGGGAGCTTGTCGCTATCGCAAGTGCTGGCGGTGAAAGAGGCCGCGGCGGCGGCGGGCAAGAGCTATGTTCGCGACCGGTCGATCGTGCTGCTGTTTTTGGGCGGTGGAGCGAGTCAGATCGAGACGTTTAACCCGAACATGGACGCGCCCGCGCCGTATAGCAGCGTGACGGGGGAAGTGAAGACGGCGATTCCCGGGCTGACGCTGGGTGGGAATTTTCCGCTGCTCGCCCGCCACGCCGATAAGCTGGCGGCGGTGCGATCGTTCACGCACGAGAACAGCAATCATCCCAAAGCGATCATGCACATGCTCACCGGTGGGACCGATCCGACCGGCGACGGCAAAATTGGCCAGAGCATGGGGTCGGTGTATGCCCGGATTCGCGGCACGAACCACGAGTCGAATGGGATGCCGACGTATTGCCTGGTAAGCAGCCCGGAAATCGACGATCAGTATGTTCGCGAGCGGGAGCGGATCGAGGCTGGGTCGCATCCCGGGCAACTGGGTCTGGCTTGTGCGCCGTTCGATCCTTCTGGCGGCGGGCAGTTGCTACGCAATCTGAACCTGTCGATCGCCCCCGAGAGGCTGGACGATCGGAAGACACTGCTTGCGAAGCTCGACAATGTGAAGCGGACGATCGATGCCAGCGGGACGATTCGCGGCTTGGACCGGTTCGATGCGCAGGCATTGGAGATGATTGTGCGCGGGGCTGGTGATGCTTTTGACATCACCAAAGAGAACGCGAAGACAATCGAGCAGTACGACACGAGTGGGTATCGTGTTGGGAAGAAGGTGTTTCAGCCTTCTTCACTCGGCAAGCAGATGCTGATGGCCCGCCGGCTGGTCGAAGCGGGCTGTGGTTTCGTTACCGTGCAAAACTCTGGGTGGGACATGCACGCCGATGGCAACAATCCGGGCATCGGGCCGGGAATGGAAATGCTGGGACCGCCAGTGGACCGGGCCGTGAGCGCTTTTCTCGACGATATTACGGCGCGAGGCCTGCTCAACAAAGTGCTGCTCGTGATTACGGGGGATTTTGGGCGGACACCAACAATCAATGCCCGCGGCGGGCGCGATCATTATCCCGGGCTTTCGACACTGGCGTTCTTTGGCGGCGGAATGGGGCGGGGGCAAATCGTCGGCAGTTCGACGCGAAAAAACGACGCGCCGGCGAGCGAGGCGATTACGCTGGACAATCTGCAATCGACGCTGTTGCATGCGGTTTTTGACATTGGCCAAATGCGGCTGGATGTGGGTGTTCCGCGTGAGCTGGCGAGGCTGGCCGAGCCGAAGCCGATTGGGGAGTTGTTCTGAGTGTCGGCCAGGCAGCCGTAACCACTGGAGAATCGACAAGAATTTGAAATCGGCCGGGGCTTCTGCGAGACTCGTGTCTGGCCGTTGATGCGGATTAGGGTATCTGGTTGAAAATTTCGCGTGAGGAGAATGGCGTCGTGGCAATGTCATTGAATTTGATAACGCTGGCGGGATTGTCGATTGTGATAGTGCTGGCGGGAGTTCCTGTGGCGCGGGGAGCGGAAAACACGCCGGACCTTCGCGATTTTCGGACGGTGGAGAATTGCTTGAAGGCAGAAGAGAAGCCGGCGGGGAGTGGGGCCGCAGCCGCGGCGGGGCGAACGGGTTATTTGGGGATATCGGCGAAGCGCGATGAAGCTCGGGGGCTGGTGGTGGTGGAAGTGGCGGCTGGATCGCCGGCGGAGAAAGCCGGACTGATGGTGGATGATGAACTGTTGGCCGTGGCGGGTAAGGCGGTGGACTCACCGACGGCGCTGCGCGACCTATTGCAGAGCCGTTTACCCGGTGAGACGGTGACGGTGACGATTCGCTGCGGAGACAAAGAGCGGAAACTTTCGGCACAGTTGGATGCGACCAGTAAGCCGCTGACGCTGACAACGCAGCGCGTGGTGCTGGGAGTGCGGCTGAGCGATGCCCAGGAAGTGGCGGGCGCGATCATTCAGCAAATCACGGACAACGGCCCGGCGGCGAAGGCGGGGCTGAAATCGGGGGATATTATCGCCAAGGTGGACGGGCTGGAATTGACGGACTCGGCGTCGCTGCGAGATGCGCTCGCGGGAAGGTCGCCTGGCGACAAGGTGAAGGTGTATTATCGCCGCGCGGAGGACGAGAAAGAGGTGGAAGTGGAGCTGAGTGCGGATACTTCAACCGCGAGCACGGCGGCTAATAGCCGGGGGGGCGGGTTGTCGGTCTGGCGGCGCGATGTGTATCGGCTGGCGGTGATTCGGATTGAGTATCCCGATACAAAGCACAACGAAAAAGTGGCGACGGAGGATTGGGATCGGGCGTTGTTCAGCGATGGGCGCTATATCGATAAGAGTCCGACGGGGCAGACGGTGTATGGCAGCATGAACGATTACTATCGTGAGCTGTCGTGCGGGAAGCTGCGGGTGGAAGGCAAAGTGTTCGATTGGGTCGAGGCGAAGAAGAACCGGACCGATTATGCCGCGACGAACACCAGCCCGAGCGAGCGGACGGCGCTGCTGCTGGAGGTGATCGACAAGCTGAAGGAGCGCGAGGGGGCGAATGTACTGCGCGATTATGATGGGCTGTGCTTCATTTATGCCGGCGCGCGGGTGCGCACGGTCAATCGCGGCAGCTTGTATTGGCCGCATCGCAGCAGCTTGACTTCCAACAATACGCGACTGTCCTATTTCATTGTGGCCGAGGGTGGCGAGACGATGGGGAACATCAGCGTGATCTGCCACGAGTTTGGTCACATGCTGGGGCTGCCCGATTTGTATGCTCGGCCGGAAAATCCGGGTTCGGAAGGATTGAGCATTTGGTGTGCGATGTCGAACCAATCGCCTAATGGCCGGCCGCAGCACATGAGTGCGTGGTGCAAAGAGCGTTTGGGCTGGCTCAAGCCGACAGTGATCGATCCGACGGTTCCCCAAAAGTTGATTCTCTCGCCGATCGAGAGTTCCGATCGGGAATGTTATAAGGTGCTGGTCCGGCCAGATGGGAGCGAGTATTTGCTGCTCGAGAATCGCCGCAAGCGCGGGTTCGATGCGAGCCTGCCGGCGGAGGGGTTGTTGATCTGGCGCGTCGTGGGGGGGCGGCCGATACTGGAGGAAGCACACGGCATTGATGGGCCGGCGGGGCCGAGTGCGTTTCGTGATTTGGTTCCGTATCCATCGCGGACCAACGATTCGTTTTCGCCGTACACGATTCCCAGCAGCCGATCGCAACTGGGCGGGGGGCTGCCGATCTCTATCAACAATATTCGCGAGCTGCCCGATGGCCGCGTGACGTTTTACGTGGGCTACGAGTTTCAATGAGAATGGAAAAAGTCCGCACACTGCGTGGAAAAACATTTTCCAGACGGACTTCGCGGATGAAGCGTGTGAATCGATCGTAGCAGTCGGTTCCACGCAGAAGTTGCCATTAAGGGCGATTTTAAGCCTGAAAGCTTACCAACTCGTAATCATTGTGGAATGATTCTTTGGCTGCTGGGTGTTCCGGTGGCCACATCCCGCGAGCTGACTTTCAGCGGCGGGATGCTTTGCGTTGGAAGCATTGCAGGCTGATGCACTCGCCCTCCAGGCGGGACAAGGCGGTTCGATTCCGCACCCGACGCTCTGAATAATAATTCCGTGTCAGGGAACAGCCACTGTGTTGGTACTTGCTGAGCGAGATTCTCGGCTCGGCGGGAGCCTCGCCCTCCCATCATCGGCTTAAGAACGGCGCGGCAGGATGCAGCGAAGAATTCCGCCGCTGAGGAGGCAGGCAGCGGCGACGAGCAATAGGTTCGTGAAGTCGTTGGAGGATTGGGCGGGCGGCGACTCAGCAGGTGTTGCGCTCGCGGTGGTTCCTGTGGGAATCGCAACGTACTGTAGTGGCGCGGAAGGATCGGCGGTGTTGCTAGAACGGCCTGGCAGCGTGTTGGACGCTAGCGGTTGAGGAATTACACCGTTGAAGAGCCGCTCTTCCCAGTTGACCGATGCTAACAGGTCAAAGCCTGGATTGGCTTGCTTCACCTGGCAAGAGCAAGCGTTGCCCAGGAAGTTGGCAATGTCTTCGATGGCAACGTCATCAATCTCAGCGTGCGGAATAACCTCCAAGGCGCGGCAGCGACCGAAAATAGGGATGACGTAGATCTCGTCCGGTCGAAACTGTTTGGCGGACGCGGCGAGGGTTTTTAGAAAGTGCCGTTCTTGCGGATCGTTGTGAGCGATTGCCAGGGATGAATGGCGGACCTGTAGCGGGATCGACGAGTACAGCTCAGAACCGGGGAGGCCGATGCCTTGGGGGAGCGAAAGGGTCTTGGAGACGCTATCTAACTTGCTCTGCAACTGAGCGTTCAATTCAGTCTTTTGATCTTCGGGCGCGATCAACAGCCACACGACGGAGTGGCCGTCGAGGATGCGGCGGACGATTTCTTCTCGGGCGGGAGAACCGAACAAACCGGGCTGATCGATCGCCTCGGCAAACGAGCCGCGCCAGCGCAGAACAGTGTGTGCAAAGTCGAGACGGCTGCGAATTTCGACGCAGGGTAACGGCTGATCAGCGGGCGGGGGCTGCAAATCGAACCGTTTTTCCGGCGGAGCGGCGAGGTTGTAGCGAAAGATTTCGATGCTGAGCGGTCCGCCGACATCCGTGGATCGCTCGGCCAGTTCGGTCAGCGCGTGTTGCTGCTCGGGCATCAGGTCGCCTTGGGAATAGACGACGACGAGGAATTTGTCGGCTGCCCAACGCTCCAGAGCGAAGCGAAACACGGGAATGGTGCAGGCCAGGGCGACGGAGCCAGCCAACATCGCCCAGCCGATGGCGAAAGCCGCCAAACGCTGCAACACACGGCTCGAGCGAACAACTGTCACGGAAGCGGCCCTCCAGGTTGATTTCTTAGCAGTTTAGCCCGCGTATCGACGGGGTGGCAATGAACGAAATGGAGAATCTGGGTATTGATTCAACCCCTGTCGCCGGATCATCATTATGCAACGAGCGGATCTGGGCACGCGACAGGAATGGAAACATGACGACGGAATTTCGTTTGGCGGTAGTTCTGGCGCTGGCTGTTTTGCCGGCAGCTCTCTGGGGACAAACCGCGAAGGAACCGGCGCAGCAGGCGGCGGAGATACTAGACGCGAGCGGCGTGGCGGGCGGGTTGATCGTGCATTTGGGATGCAGCGACGGCAAGGTCACCGCGGCACTGCGTGCGGCCGACAGCTTTCAGGTTTTGGGCCTGGATCGCGACGCGGCCAAAGTGGCGCAAGCGAGGGAGTTCATCAAGTCGCGCGGCATGTATGGCAACGTGGCTGCGGACCAGTTCACGGGGAGCAAGCTGCCGTACGTCGATAATTTGATCAACCTGGTGGTGGTGGAGGATTTGAACGGGATTGCGCTGGATGAAGTGTTGCGCGTGCTCGTTCCCAATGGCGTGGCGTATGTGCGGCAGGGAAGCGCGTGGCAGAAGACGATTAAGCCGCGGCCGAAGAATATTGACGAGTGGACACATTACTTGCACGGCTCGGACGGCAATGCGGTGGCACACGACGACGTGGTGGGCCCGCCGAAGCACTTGCAATGGTTGGGGAGCCCGCGGTGGTCGCGGCATCACGATCGCATGGCCAGCATGAGCGCGCTGGTCTCGGCCGGCGGTCGCATCTTTTACATCATGGACGAAGGCTCGCGAATCTCGATCCAGGTGCCGCCCGATTGGCAACTGATCGCCCGCGATGCGTTCAATGG
>JANNTN010000702.1:0-7222 GCA_031394445.1 Anatilimnocola sp. | reverse complement strand
TGCTGCTGCCCGCGGTGCAGTCGGCTCGCGAAGCGTCGCGGCGGATGTCGTGCGGGAACCGGATGCGTCAGCTTGGCTTGGCGCTGCACAACTATGAAAGTGTGATGACGTGCTTTCCGCCGGGAACTATCAATCCGGTGGGGGACGATCCCAACGGGAAGAATGGCAGCGGCGCGCCAGGCATTGGCGGGCCATGGATTTGCATGTTGTTGCCGCAGCTTGAGCAGCCGACGCTGTTTGCCAACTTCATGAAGATTGTGATGGAGAAGCCCGAGGTGGTGGATTGGTTCGGGCATGCGAGCTATGTCGGCACGCCGATTGGAGACAAGCACCTGCCGGTGATGGATTGTCCTTCCCATCCGCCACACGATGAGGTGCTAGGCAACGGCACGGGGATGGAGCATTTAGCGCGGGGGAACTTTGCCGCCTGTTATGGGCGCGGAGGTTACGGCATCGAATTTGGCAAGGATCCGGCGATTGGCGGTTTGTTCGCCACGAATCTGCGGCTGAGCGGTCAAAACGTAACCGATGGCATGTCGAACACACTGGCCTTTAGCGAGCTAAAATATCGGCTGAAAGGGCCGGTTGGTCCTTCGTCGGAAGACACGCGGGGAACATGGACCTACGGCGTGATGGGGGCGAACATTTTTAGTACGCAAACTGGGCCGAATTCGGCGTCGCCGGACGGAGTGTGGGGCTGCCGCAATACACCGACCGAAGGGATGCCGTGCGTACAGACGGGAACGCCCTACAACGCGCTGTGGTCCGCGGCTCGCAGCTATCATCCCGGTGGCGTTACCACTTGCTTTGCCGACGGCTCGGTGCGCTCGATCAACAACAATGTTAGCCTTCTCACCTGGCAAGCCTTGGGCAGCCGGGGTGGTGGCGAATCGGTGGGTGAGTATTAAACGATGCGTAATGCACTGCTAATCGGTCTGTGTTTGTTCCTTGGCGGTTGTGGCCCGGCGGGGCAAGTGAAAACGTACCCCGTGAAGGGTGTGGTGAAGTTTGATGGTAAGCCGATGGTGGGGGGCGGGGCGATTAGCTTGGTTCCTGTAACCGATCAGTCTGGCAAAACGGCGGGCGGAACGATTCAGCCTGACGGAACCTATGTGCTGGGGACGTATAAAGAGAACGACGGGTCGATGGCAGGCGAGTTTCGCGTAGTGATCTATCAGGAAACGGTGAAGGAGGAGAAGGCCACGCCCGACGGTGCCGCTCCCACGGTTCGAGCGTCGGCCGATGTGCCCATGGCCGATCGTATTCCGATGGTTTATTCCAGCACGGAAACGCCGCTGACCGCGAAGATTGAAACCAAAGCGAACGTGATCGATTTCGATTTGAAACGCCAATAGTCTTTTGCTCAACTACTGACACTGACCGCTGTTGCCAAGATTTCTGATTCACGACCGCGGAACCAATCTGGCTGGCTGGTCGGCCCGTGGTACGACGCGTTGCTGATCGCCAATGTGGCGTGGCCGCTCTTGTTGTGTTGGCAGCTTGACGACGGCTTTAGCGGGCGGGCCGGTTTGCAGTTCTGGCAGGTTTATTTTCTGACGATTCCGCATCGCTGGATCACGCTGGGGCTGGTGTTTTTGGATCGCGAGCAATTTGGCCGCCGCCCGCGCGTGTTTTTGCTGATTGCCGCGGCGGTCGCGCTGTTCTGCGTGGGCATTCGGCTGACGACCGGCGCGCTGACGTGCTTGTTGACGATCGACTATATCTGGAACGCCTGGCATTTTGCCTCGCAGCATCACGGGATCTATCGGATCTATTCGCGGCGGGGGGATAGCGTAGTCGGCGGGGCTCAGCCGGTAATTGGCTTTGCAGCCGAGAAATGGGCGATGCGGCTGTTTTTGCTGCATGTGATTTTGCGGGTGGCGGCGGCGACGTGGCCGTATCCGCAGATTGAACGGGTGATGGGTGCGGCCGACTGGGTGTCGCTGGCGGTGCCGGTGTGGCTGGTTGTTCGCCAATTGACGGCGATGCCGCGGACAGCCGGGGGGACGATCTATTTGCTGAGCGTGTGCGCGCTCTATGTCGGCTTGCTGGGGGCGGTGCATTTCAATCATCCCGGGCTGACGCTGTCGCTGGCGACGGCTTCGGCGGTGTTTCATGCGACGGAGTATTTGGCGCTGGTGTCTTGGTCGGTGCGGGGGAAGCAAACGATGCCGGTCGATCGGCTAGGAATACTGGGCTATTTTTTGCCGCGTTGGGGGCTGGCCCTAGCGGTGTTTATGTTGGTGTTGGGGTCGGCGGGCTGGCTGCTGGAAAGAGGGTTGCTGGAGCCGTGGTTGCTTGTGAATGTGATCGTGGCGTTTTTGCATTACGCTTATGACGGATTGATTTGGCGGCGGCGGTGAGTGGGTTTATGACAAGCGGTGATTTTTCGAGTCGTGTTAATGGGCTGGCCGCTACTGTGGCCGGCGGGACGATCGTATTGGCCTCGTTAGCGCGAGTGGCCGGTTGGCAGGATTTTTTCGCGCCGTTTTATTGGCTGGATGTGGCGGTGGTATGCTTTTTGGCCGCGCTGCCGCTGGCGGCGACGTTGGCTGTGGCGGTTTACGGAAAGTCGGCGGGGAATGGGAGAACACTCCGCGTGATGGCAGTGGAGGCGCTGGTGCTGATTTTGATTCCGGCGTTTTACATTTCGATTCGCACCGAGAGTGAAATTGCGAACTGCGTGGAGTTGGTGGGTCAGTCTCGCTATGAGGAAGCGCGGGAGAGCATGCAGCGAATCTGCCGGTTGGCTCCAGGCGCGAGGTGGAACGGGCAGTTGTTGGCGACGGAGGTTGTGAAGATCGAACCGATTGTTGCGCGGCTGGAGCAGAGCGTGGCGGAGAGGTTGCCGGCTAATGCTAACGATGCGCAGCGGATCGAGCGGTCGCAACATTTGGCGATGCTGGGGCGAACGGACGAGGCGTTAGTGGTGCTGGATGGCGCTGTGAGCCTGGCCGACGACGCGGATGCGAGCAATTTGCGGGGGACGATATTTGAAACGCGACGCGAGTGGCGGAAGGCGCATGAGTGGTACGTGCGGGCAAAAAACGCATGGCAAAAGGAAGCGGATTCGCCGCGGCGGACGGCGGGGCTGACACGTGCGGTCAGGGGTGTCGCGTTCAATGCGAGGAAGAAGGGAAGCCTGCGCGAGGCAGAGGCGGCGTGGAAGGAGCTTTTGTCCCTTTCTCGCAATAATCATACGCGCGCGGAGACGCATTTTTTGTTGGCTAAGTTTTATGAAGACGCACAGCAAGCCGGGAAAGCACAGTTGCACGCGCGGCAGGCGATGCAACTCGATCCGCAGGGATATAGTGTGTCAGGCGAGCGGCTCTTGAATAAACTAGTCACATCCCATTTTGGTTGCGTCGGCATTCTCAATTCTTCTAGCGCAGGTCAGCGATGAAAATTCGTTTCGCTCTTTTGGCAATCTGGTTGTTGGCGTTTCCGTGCTTGGTGACCGCCGCGGAGCCCGATTTTTCGCGGCTGGAGCAAGTGGCGCTGGCTGAATTGAGGGCGTCGAATACGCCGGGGGCGGCGATTGGCATTGTGCGCGACGGGCAATTGATTTGGAAAAAGGGGCTGGGCCTGGCAAACGTCGAAACGAAACAGGCGGTCGATCCCGAAATGCTGTTTCGGATGGGCTCGACGACCAAAATGTTAACATCGGCGGCGGTGGTGATGCTGGAAGAAGAAGGGAAGCTGAAGCTCGATGCGCCGGTGGGCAAGTATGTGACTGGTTTGCATCCGGCGATTGCCGCGCTGACGCCGCATCAAATGCTGTCGCACTCGGCAGGGCTGACCGACGAATCGATCATGTCGGGCAAGCACGATGACGAGGCGCTGGCGGCTTATGCCCAAACGATGGACGCGGCGTGGCTCTTCACGGAGCCGGGTAAGATTCATTCGTATGCGAATCCGGGTTATTGGCTGGCGGGGTTGGCCTGTGAGCGGATCGACGACAAGCCCTACGCGGATTTGATGGTGCGGCGGCTCTTTCGCCCGCTGGGCATGACACGGACGACATTGCGGCCAGTTTTGGCGATGACGTGGCCGCTGGCACTGGGGCACGATGTGCGCGGTGGTAAGCCGGAGATTGTGCGGCCGATCGCGGATAACGCGGCGACATGGCCCGCGGGGCAGATGTATTCGAATATTCCGGAGCTGGCACGGTTTACCACGGCATTTTTGGATGGGGGCAAGCTGGAGGGGAAGCAGGTGTTGTCGCCGACGCTTATTGCGAAGCTGACGTCACCTTATGTGTCGCGGCCCGCCACTGGAGATCACTACGGTTATGGGTTGAGCGTGGGGAAGGATCGCGGCGTCATGCTCTGGGAACACGGAGGTTCGCGGACCGGATATGGCAGCACGATTCGCATGGCCCCTGAGCAGAAGGTCGCTGTGATCATTTTGACGAATCGCTCGTCGAGCTCGTTGCCGCGAACGGCCGCGGCGGCCTTGGAGATGCTGTTGCCATTTGATGGCAAACCAGCGGCAGACGATTCGAAGCCACAACCGCTGACCGAGAAACAAATGGCCGAGCTGGTGGGAACCTATACGAACAATCGGCAGACGATTGTGTTGGCGGTGGAAGATGGCAAGCTGAAAGCCCGGCGGACCGCATCGGACGCTTCCACTTCCGCGGGAACGCTGGCTTGGTCGGGCGATAATCGCCTCGCGTACTATTCGGGCGATGCCGACGGCGACTCATCACGCCCGACGACGACCTTTTCCGTGGTGCGAGACTCGTCGGGTCGAGCGGAATATCTCATTTCCAGCAGCCGGGCGCTGAAGAGGAAGGACACTGTGGGTAAGCAGTGAGCTGGACTACTCTTCGTCCTCACCACCCTCCGCTTGGTGCTCGCCTTCTTCCAACGGTTCGGGTGGAGGGGGAGTTTGAGGATGGAGGCCGATCCATTCGGCGGAGAGGTCGTCGTCGTGAAAGAGGAGCCAGGAGCGGGCGGGGACTTGGTGGCTGTTGAGAACCTTGCGAATGACGGGGACGGCGTGCTTGAGGTCGGAGAGGGCGAGGTCGATGTAGGCATAGCGCAGGCCGGAGCCGCCGCCGATGATGCCGCCGACGGTGGCGGCGAGCAGTTCGGGGTTCAGCGCCCCTTCGAAGCGAGCACGATAATCGACGATGCCATCGGTGCCGACGGCCGACGCGTCGATCTTGAGATAGCAGAACTGCTCGTGAACTCGGGAATGGCAGGTGGAAGCGAACGGCTGGCCGCTGTGCATGGCTTGGAACAGCTCCATGTCGTGCGCGGTGGCGGCGACCAGATCGCTGCGGCCGGGATAGTCGTCGGCCACTTCAGGCTCATCGAGCTCAATGCTGGCCCAGCCTTCGTCGTCGATCGAAATATCTTGCGCGCGAGCGGTGGAGAGCTTTTCCACCATGCTGGCGACGAGCGCGGCGACAGCGACTTGGGCCTGCGCCAGTGGCAGAGGGCGGCCGGCGTCGGGGTTGTCGGATAATAGGCCAATTTCGCCAATCCAGTTGTCGAGAAACTGCTCGCCGAGCAGGGTCTCCGTAACGACGAAGGCGGCCTGGCGAGCTTCATCTTCGTCGAGGTTTTTTTGATCGGGAAAATCGAAGAACAGATCGACTTTGCGGCCCGGCGCAGGCAGAGCGGCGGCAACGGCGTGGGAAACATCGACGCCCGTGCGCGGCTTGACCATGTTGATCGCCTCGGCGGGCGTTTCGGGCAGGCGATAGGCGTAGAACTCCCAATTGGGGAGCTTGGGGGCACGTTCGAGAATTGTGCGGACCATCGGCCGCAGATAACGCTGGCTCTCCGGCGTGATAACCAGTCGGTGGCCGTCTTTGATTTTCACAGCAACGCCATATTCCCACATCAGGCCGGGGTGAATGGCCTGCAGCGTCGCTTCCATCAGTTTCGGCAGGTCATAGCGCGAACGCGGCTTGTAGGCGTTCTCGATTTTTTCCTGCTTATCTTGAAATTCTTGCCACCAGTGGTCGATGGCCGCGATCGTCTGTTTGACGTAAGCGGCCTCGTCGGGATTGTTGGGATCGGCAAAGAGCCAGCGCATGGGAATTCAGAATGCAAAATTCAGAAGGCGGAACCAAAGACGACCAAGGCAGGATAGCGAGAGAAGCTGCCGGCGCGAATTAGGAGCTGGCTGCGGCGTTGGCCCCAGCGAGACGCATTTTGGCGCGAGCCCGGCTAAGTGCGGGGCCGATGCTGTTTTCGGGGACGCCCGTTTCGCGGCTGATATCGAGATAGGACCGGCCTTCGAGATGATAGAGGCGGACGATTTCGGCTTCTTCGCCGTCGAGCTCACCCAGCAAACGGTGGACTTCGTCGCGGTTGGCTAAGCGTTCTTCCACGGCGTGGGCGTGGTCTTCGAGATGGTCAATATCGCCATGCTCGCCATGATTGGGGACGATCCGCCGCTTGAGCAGCTCTTTCACCACCACGCGGCGGGCGATAACAGTTAAGTAGGTCGCCAAGCTGCTTTGCCCGCGAAAGCGCCGCAGGGCGGCATAGTCGTCGGCCAGAATGGCGATGAAAACTTCCGACGCCAAATCTTCCAGATCGTGCTGCGAAGCGGCGATGGAGCGCGAGGTCGAAGTGTGCTGGATGACGTGAACGACCAGGCCAAGAAATCGATCGACGAAGTCCTCCCAGGCATGCGGCTGCCGGGTGAGACAGCGCTGCAAGAGTTGTCGGTCGATGTCGGAAAGCGCCACGCGCGTACCTGTGGAATTGGCCGGAGCCGTTGCGTCAAACCGCGGACGCCAAGCGGGGGAGCCTCTCCTCTGCCTAAGACGTCAGCCGGTGCGAAAAAGCGTTCGCACCAAAATCCCGCAATTTGATATATTTTACGTCCGTGCTGGCAACGAGACAAGCGAGAAGTTTTGGCTGGCGGCAGGTAACAGCCTGGGATTGGAGAATGGCCGGCAAATAGGCCGATTTATGGGTTACGAGCGGAAGCCAGCCGCGGGTAGTAGGAGCTGCTGAGTGGGAGTGGGTAAGTGGGGTAAATACTGCCGCTTGACACTCTTATCGCACAGGACTACGATTCCCCGAAACCAAGCCCGAAAGTGTTTCGCTGCCGGGACTTGCCGCTGATTGCGACGGGCGGGCGACAGCGAAAAAATAGATCAAAAAAAGATCCGATAAGCGCCAAGCGAAGAGAGATTTGTCCCATGACACACGTTGTTGCCCAGGCCTGCTTTGGCTGCAAATACACCGACTGC
>JANNTN010000159.1:0-1685 GCA_031394445.1 Anatilimnocola sp. | reverse complement strand
CTTCGGCGCCGAACGTGTCGGCGGCTTGGGATTTTTGTTCCGGGGTCAACGAGCGGCGGACCCCAAACCAGGTAAAAGCGAGGCGCACGGCGGCCATGGTCGCGCGGAGCCGCTCGGCGGCCCGAGTCGTGCTCGTCAATGATTCTGACGTATCGAGTAATGCACTCATGCATTTGTTCTCCGGAAGTAATAAAGAGGTAAAAGCAGCACGGTCCTTAGCGCGCGCAGACGCAGAGGGATTGCCGAGATATTTTCAGGTCACACAGCGGCCACGTTGAGAATCGACGTCAGTTGTGGCGTGGATCGATGCTGCCGCGGCTCACGCGACGCCGGCTGGTGCCAGATGAAACAGCTGGCGTATAGACGCCAGGCCGATCGGCACTCAGGCACCGGCCGGCAGCCCATTGCCGCAGTTTTTCGACGGACTCGGCGGAGGTGCGGGCTACCGGCACGATATTCTGGGACGCGGCCGTGACCGGCAAATCCAAGAGCGCCGCTAAGCGGCAGCAGGCCTTGATCTCAGCGCCCGTCCACAAGTCGTCCGCCGGCAACTGCTGCGTCGAATCCAGCTGATAGTGGGCGAGATAGATTCTCCAGATCCCCTGCCGCTGGTCGGCATCCGGCAAATCCAGAAAGAACACCCCATCAAATCGCTCGGCCCGTGAGAATTCGGGCGGCAGTTTCGTGATGTCGTTGGCCGTGGCCACGACGAACACATCCGATTCGTGATCGTTGAGCCAGGTCAGAAAGCTGCCGAACAGCCGTGACGAAACACCGCTATCGGTCTGGCCACTGGCGGCGACGCCGCTGAACGCTTTCTCGACTTCATCGAGAAAGCAGACAGCCGGTGCCATCGCATCGATGATTCGTAGCGCCTGGCGGATATTGGCTTCGCTTTGGCCCACCAGCGAGCCCAACAGATGGCCCACGTCGAGCACCAAAGTGGGTCGCCCCGTTTCGTTCCCGAGAGCCTTGCAAAACTGAGACTTCCCGCAGCCGGGAGGCGAGAGCAGCAGGACACCACGCGGCCGCACGGGATTCGCTGCGCTGCCCGCATTGCGGAGCGCCCGTCTACAAAAAGCCTTCAGCGATTCCAGGCCACCGAGCTGATCGAACTGTTCGCCGCCGCGGTGTAATTGAACCAGGCCGCTGCTCTTGAGGGTCTGGCTCTTGAGTTCCCACAGCGTCTCGACTTGCAAAGCCTGATGCCGAATCAGGGATAAGCTGAAGGCGTTTTCGGCCTCGTAGCGGGTCAGACCGGCGGCCGCATCAAGCAATCTGGTCAGTTCGCTGCCTGTAGGCAGCTCCCCCTCGGCAGTCGCGATGCCCCGAGCAATGTCAGCCAGTTGCTCGCGGCCTGGAAGCGGATGCTCAAGGACGACAAACAGTTTTTCGAGTTCGATCGGAATCTGCACGAGCGGCGCCAGGATCACGATGAACGTGCGGTTCTGCTTGCCACCGGTTAATTGTTTGGCCAGGGCCTGGATCACCTCGGCTGATTGCAGGAACCGGTGGAAGTTGACCAGCACCAAGAGTGCTGAGCCGTCTTTGGTGGCCAGAGTATTCACCGCTCGGATGGCGGCCAGGGGATCGCTGCTGGGAGCGTCTGCTGCAGCGGGTTGTGAGCCCCGCACGCGCAGTCCCTGCTCCAGATCCCACACGGCCAGACGCCACGCTTCTTGCTG
>JANNTN010000577.1:0-4759 GCA_031394445.1 Anatilimnocola sp. | reverse complement strand
ACGCAAGGGACTTTATCACAATCAAGGACCTAATGAGTCGCTGACAGGCGGGCAACCGCTTACTCCGCCACCGCCCTTAAACGAGTATTTTATCAGGGGATCCGTAACGCTTCTCCGTCAAACTGCCTTAGCCGAGGTTTTGGGCAGAGTTACCGGTGCTGGAAATGCACGGATAACAATAACGGCGGCGGGGATGAATAATTCGCCAAAAATCTTTAATATACCGGTTGCCAATGGTGACGGCACAAATGTCGTTGCGGGAAAAATCCGAACTGCGCTGGGAAACGACGGGGACGTAACTGCATTATTCGACGTTAAAGGCGACTTTCAGTATGTAACACTTGTTAAGAAAGCCGCCGTCGCGCACGATGGGACGCTCAACATTGCCATTGCCATTGTTCTTCACCAGCCGCGAGCTGAAATCATGTCGGATGAATCCACCACCGTTGCCGAATTGAGGAGTCTCGTCCGCCGCTTCGTCGATGAACGCGATTGGCGGCAGTTTCATTCGCCGAAGAATCTGAGCATGTCGCTGGCGATCGAAGCGGCCGAGTTGATGGAGCATTTTCAGTGGATCGATATCGCCGAGTCGCGACGCGTGGGTGACGATGCCGCGAAGCTGGCCGATGTGCGCGACGAAATTGCTGATGTGCTGTGTTATCTGCTGGCGTTGGCCAATGAGCTGAATGTTGATTTGGCCACTGCCATCCGCGATAAGATGGTGAAGAACGCGGCGAAATATCCGGCTGAGCAAAGCCGGGGGCATTATGCACCTCCGAAAACTGATTAAGGGAATTGATCGATGAACCTCTCTCGTCGTGAACTGTTGGAATCGCTCGGTGTGGCTGCGGCGGGGGCTGTGACTGCTGGATATGGGGCGACGGCGAAGGGGTTTGCGGCGAATGAGACGATTACGGTGGGGTGTATTGGGACGGGCGGGCGGTGCAGGAAGCTGATGCAGTCGCTGGGGACGATTCCGGGGGTGAAGATCGTGGCGGTGTGCGATATTTGGGATGCGCATTTGGAGGAGGGAAAGAAGCTGGCGCAGCCGGGGGCGTTTGCGACGAAGGATTATCGGGCGATTTTGGATCGGAAGGATATCGATGCGGTGTTGATCGGGACGCCCGATCATTGGCATGTGCCGATTACGGTGGATGCGTGTGCGGCTGGCAAGGATGTGTATGTGGAGAAGCCGTTGACGCATGAGTTGTCGGAAGGGGCGCGAGTGATCGAAGCGCAGAATCGGAGCGGGCGGATTGTGCAGGTTGGGACGCAGCAGCGGTCGATGCCGCACCTCTTGAAGGGCTACGAGATCGTGAAGTCGGGGCAGCTTGGCGAGATTCATAAGGTGCATCTGACGTGGAACCGCAACGCGCCGCGGTCGGCGCGGCCGAATTTGAATATTGACCCAAAGACGGTGGATTGGAAGCAGTTTTTGGGGACGGCGAAGTCGCAGCCGTTCGATGAATATCGCTTTCGGCAGTGGCGGTGGTTTTGGGATTTTGGCGGCGGCATTTTCACGGATCTGATGGTGCATTGGATCGACGTGGTGCATTGGTATCTCGATCTCGATCATCCGCAGACGGCCGCGAGCATTGGCGATCATTTTCAGGCGAAGGATTTGTGGGAGACGCCCGACACGGTGCAGACAGTGATGAAGTATCCGGACAGTAAAAATCCAGATAAGGGCGTGCAGGCGTATTTCGAAGGGACGTTTGTGAATGCTCGGAATGGGGCGATGTGTGAGTTCATGGGGAGCGAGGGGACGCTGTATATCGATCGCGGGCGGTACGAGGTGCATCCAGAGCGGCGCAGCAAGCTGAAGGCGAGCGAGTTGGTGCTCGGTTCGGGTCCGCGCGGGGCGGATTTCTACGATCAGCCGGACGGGGAGTTGTTGCATCTGACAAACTGGATCGAGTGCATCCGCAGCCGGAAGGCACCGCGTTGCCCGGTGGAGGCCGGTGTCAGCGCCGCCTCCGCCGCCCACTTGGCGAATCTCTCGTTGCGGAGTGGCAAATTGGCAGAGTGGCGTTGAGGAGCGGATTGTTTTTTTGGCCTTAACTTTTCCGTAAGTTGTTTTATAGCAATGGTTTGCGATCTGATGGCAGTGCGCTAATGTTTAGGGATGTAGGGGGAAGTTGAGGTTTTTAGAGGTCCGACTGCCCTCATGTTGAGGGTTTGGCGGTTGTCATTAGTCATTTGTCACTCGTCATTTGTGGCTGGGTCGGAAGGCAGAGGGGCGCGCAGGCTGCCCCCTCTTTGTTCATTGCGATCTGCGCGAAAAACCGGGCGAGAATTGCCAGGTTTTTTGGGTTGGCGCGGGAGAGGGGTTGGCAAAGATTAACGGAGGTAACCCGCCTTCATCGCGGTTGCTACCGTAGGCTCCGCACAGAAATTGTCCAGTCCCAAACTTTCGACCTCACTAACGGCTCACCCGCCCTCCGCTAACTGCTCACTGTGAGCTTTTTTCCAAACCGACGATTAGCCGAAACTCTTTCCCTCTAATACCTTATGGAATCAGCCTCGTATGACGCTCACAAAAAGTGAGCGCGACGATCGCCTCTTACTCAGACTCCCCAAATTTCCATTTCCATGCTCGCCATCGCCGCTCAACCCGGTTCGACTCGCCCCGTGTTTGTCGATGCACCCTCGCCGCCATCGCCGGCGGCCGGGGAGGTGCTCTGCCGAACCTTGGAGCTGGGTGTCTGCGGCACCGACCGGGAAATTTTGAAATCGACCAAGCCTTGGGTGCCGGTAGGCGAGCAGCGATTGATCCTCGGGCATGAGTGTGTCGCGCGCATCGAAGCGGTCGGAACGGGCGTCACCCATTTCCAGGTAGGCGACTTAGCCATTCCCGTTGTCCGCCGCGCCTTACCAGGCTACACCCGTCGGGCCGACTTGCTCCCCTTCGGAACATTTGTCGAACGCGGCATCGTCCGCGCTCACGGCTTCTCGCAACCCCTCTGGATCGATCGACCCGAATATCTATTCCATGTGCCGCCCGACATCGTCGATCTTGCAGTCCTCGCTGAGCCCCTCACCTGCTCCGAAAAAGGGATCAACGAAGCCACCGTCGTGCAGCAAGCTCGCCTCAGTGACGCCTGGACAAAATCCGATCCACCGCGAGTATTGGTGACCGGCATGGGCCCCATCGGATTCGCCGCTGTCATCGCCGCCGTCGCACGCTCCTGGCCCGTCACCATGCTCGGCCGCGATCAACCCGATAGCTTCCGTGCCCAACTCGTCCAGCGACTCGGCGGCCACTACCAGTCGCTCGACGCCAGCGAAGTGCCGGCCGACAAAATCGAAGACGACGGCTACGACCTCCTCCTCGAATGCACCGGCAGCGACGACGTCTTGTTGCAAGCCGCCGCCTCGGTCCGCTCCTGCGGCGTCATCGTCTGGCTCGGCAGCAATCGTGTTCCCCAGCCAGAGCCGCGAAACGTGCAAAAACTCGTTCGCGACGGCCTCCTGAAAAATCACATCCACATCGGCTGCGTAAACGCCGCCGCCCCGCGCGATTTTCAACATTCTCTCCGCGATTTATCACTCTTAGCCAAAGACCGACGGGCCGAGTTATTGGCTCTGATCACCGCCCGCGTGAAACCCGACGACGCACTCTGGCACTACGAACATCGCGAACCCCAAGGCATCAAAACAATAGTCATGTATCAGTAGATGGCGGCTTGAAGGCTGAACCTTGCATGTCTTCTTTCAAAAATTGGTTGAATGCCTTTGCTGCGTAATAATCAGTTGGCAAATAGTGACCTTCGATGAGCTTGAATAATAGACTGTCGAGTCCCCGAGCAATGGGTTGGTAACAGTTGATTAGTGAGCCTTCATGATCGCAGCAGTTCTCGTGAGAAACAAACCCGACCTCGCAATTGCTATCGGAGAAATTCACAACGAGATAATCCCCGTTTGGCGCAGAACCAATTGCAAGAAACTTCTGCAATACAAATATGTCACGAATAGGATTCTTGAATATTCCTTTCGCATTCCACAGCAAAATGTGCCGTATGTAGCCGCTTCTTCTCGGCCATGATGATCGCAAGATGTGATTGAAAGCCCACGGGAGTTTCAACGTGTCGAGCCATTCGCCGAAGACAGGTGGAGAATCGCCAACCTTAAATTCTCGATCGGTGTCCAAGTGATTCAGAAACTCCCTGCAAACATCGTAGTTCATAGCGTCGAACCCTATTGTTGCTCAGCGGAAGTTCACTCGCCCAATCCGAGTCCTTTTAGGCCGCGGTGACGCTGGTCAAAGTTTCCCCGAGCAACCCATCCAAAGAACCAAGGCCATTGAGTTCAGCCGCCAGCCCGGGATGCACGAAAATCCGCACCCGTTTCACATAATCGTCGAACTGTTTCGTCGCCAGCGTATGCACCGCCGGCGAAACTTCCGCCAGCGTCCGATACACGTTTTCCTTCGGAAAGAAAACCTGCACGAGAAACTCGACTTCCCGCTTCACCGGCGGCGCATCGAACAAAATTTCATGCGGCGCGATCCGCCGGCCAATCTGCCGACTGGCCGCCGCCGCAAACGCCTCGCTGGCCGCAACCAGCCACGGATATGGCTGTCGCGCGATCCGCTCATACCACTCCCGCTGCTGAAAGTGGCTGAACTCCGTCAGTCGCTTGTACAGTCGTCGCGTCGGACCGAACAAACCGCCCAGTAACTCCGCCGCCGGTTGCCCTTCGCCAGCCGCAACCAGTTGATCGACAAACGGCTGATCGGTCAGGCGAAACAGTTGATCGA